>CATITK010000039.1 GCA_949545755.1 Polaribacter sejongensis
AAAATTATAGAATAAAACCTATCTTTGCACCTCAAAATTTGTAGATGAATTTTTTAGAAGAAATAGCACGTAGAAGAACTTTTGGAATTATATCGCATCCAGATGCTGGTAAAACAACGCTAACAGAAAAATTGTTACTATTTGGTGGGGCAATTCAAGAAGCAGGAGCTGTTAAAAACAATAAGATTAAAAAAGGAGCAACTTCCGATTTTATGGAAATTGAACGTCAGCGTGGAATCTCTGTCGCGACTTCAGTTTTAGCATTTATCTATCAAGACAAAAAAATAAACATTTTAGATACTCCTGGTCACAAGGATTTTGCAGAAGATACTTTTAGAACATTGACAGCTGTAGATAGCGTTATTGTGGTCATTGATGTAGCAAAAGGTGTAGAACCTCAAACTGAAAAATTAGTTGAAGTTTGTAGAATGAGGAGCATTCCTATGTTGGTTTTTATCAACAAATTGGATCGAGAAGGTAAAGATGCTTTTGATTTATTAGACGAAGTGGAACAAAAATTAGGTTTGCGAGTTACCCCCATGAGTTTTCCAATTGGAATGGGATATGACTTTAAAGGTATTTATAATATTTGGGAAAAGAAATTAAATCTTTTTTCGGGCGATAATAAAACTGCTATCTCTGAAGGGGTAGAATTTGATGACCTTTCAAATCCTGAATTAGATAAAATAATTGGAGAAACTGCTGCAGAAACTCTCCGTGAAGAAATAGAATTAATAGATGAAGTTTATCCTGCATATAATCAGCAAGAATATTTGGAAGGAAAATTACAGCCAGTATTTTTTGGATCTGCTTTAAATAACTTTGGAGTAAAAGAGTTGTTAGATGCATTTATTGAAATTGCACCCTCTCCACAACCAAAAAAAGCAGAAGAACGGATTGTAGATTCAAAAGAAGAAAAACTAACAGGTTTTGTGTTTAAAATTCATGCAAACATGGATCCAAAACATAGAGATCGATTGGCTTTTATAAAGATTGTATCTGGTACTTTTAAAAGAAATGCTCCTTATTTACACGTTAGAAACGGTAAAAAAGTAAAGTTTTCTAGTCCGAATGCATTTTTTGCAGAAAAGAAAGAAATTGTAGACGAATCATTTCCTGGAGATATTGTAGGGATTCATGACACAGGGAACTTTAAAATTGGAGATACACTAACCGAAGGAGAAAAATTGAATTTCAAAGGAATTCCGAGTTTTTCTCCCGAGCATTTTAGGTATGTAAATAATGCGGATCCCATGAAATCCAAACAACTTTATAAAGGTTTAGACCAGTTAATGGATGAAGGGGTCGCACAATTATTTACTTTAGACATGAATGGTCGTAAGATTATTGGAACTGTTGGCGCTTTACAATATGAAGTGATTCAATACCGATTGGAACACGAATATGGAGCAAAATGTTCTTATGAAAACTTAAGTGTCCACAAAGCATGTTGGGTCGCACCAGAAGACACAAAAAACGAAGAATTTAAAGAGTTTAAACGCGTCAAACAAAGATATTTAGCAAAAGACAAACAGGGTCAGTTAGTTTTTTTAGCAGATTCTGAGTTTACAATTCAAATGACGCAAAGTAAATATCCAACTGTAAAATTACATTATACAAGTGAGTTTAAAAATGCCTAATTATTCAATCTTTAAATTTTCACATACTTTAACTTTAACACAAAAAAAATGAACAACGGAATCTATGCAAAATTCACCACTTCAAAAGGTGATATTTTAGTACAATTAGAACATGAAAAAACACCTGGAACTGTCGGTAATTTTGTCGCTTTAGCAGAAGGTAATTTAGAAAATTCAGTGAAAGACCAAGGAGTTCGTTACTATGATGGATTAAAATTCCACAGAGTTATTCCAGATTTCATGATTCAAGGTGGCTGTCCACAAGGAACAGGTACTGGTAATCCTGGATATAAATTTGAAGATGAATTTCATCCAGACTTAAAACATGATACGCCTGGAAAATTAGCAATGGCAAACTCTGGACCTGCAACAAACGGCAGTCAATTTTATATTACACACATCCCTACTCCATGGCTGGATGGTAAACATACTGTTTTTGGCTCAGTAATTGAGGGACAAGACGTTGTAGATGCAATTGTGCAAGGCGATGAGATGTCTGTAGAAATCATTAAAGTGGGTAAAGAAGCAACCAACTTTAATGCGATAGAAGCTTTTAGAATTTTTGAAGGTTCAAGGGAGCAAAGAGAAGCAGAAGAAAAGGCAAAACAAAAAGCATTGTTAGATACAGTTGCTGCTGGTTATGATGAAACTGCAAGTGGATTGCGTTACCAAATTTTACAAAAAGGTGATGGTAAACAAGCAACAAAAGGAGCTGGAGTTTCTGTACATTATAAAGGTCAATTATTGGATGGTACTGTTTTCGATTCTTCATACAAAAGAAAAGAACCCATCGACTTTAATGTAGGTTTAGGTCAGGTAATTTCGGGTTGGGACGAAGGAATTCTATTGTTACAAGTTGGTGACAAAGCACGCTTTGTAATCCCTTCTAATTTAGGATATGGTAGCGCTGGGGCTGGAGGAGTTATTCCACCAAATGCAACGCTTATTTTTGATGTTGAATTAATGGCTGTAAAGTAAAAAATAGCCTACCTCGCTTTTGCAAGGAATCTAAAATAAGATTCATAAAGCTCTCTGTCTCCAGAGAGCTTTATTTGTTAAAATAAGTTTTTTATAGAAATCAATAGATACCTTTACTAATATCTTAAACCTATAATACCTCTAACTTTATCTAAAATTTTAATCAAATCTTTAGAGAAATTGAAAGTCATCATGCTACTTTCTGTTTTGCCTTCTCTTAAAAGAGTATTAAAATGTTCTATTTCAAAATTATAACCAAAAGTTTTGCAATTAAAATCTATTTTTTTTTCCTTTTTATTTTCAAAAATAGTTACCAATGAAGGTGCATGAAATTGTCTATCAAGTTTCACAATCGCTTTTTCAAAAGTAAAAATAGCCGTTGTTTTTGTTTCTTCAATTAAAGAGCTTTTTAAGGTTGCTTTGGCACCTTTATAATGGAAAATCATTTCACAACTAGCGTCTACTCCATTTTCAAAAAAGGTCGCATTTGCATCAATTAAATCTGGTTTCCCTAGAGTAGATAATGCTGCAAAAATCGGATAGATTCCTATATCTAATAAGCTTCCACCTCCAACTTCTTTTTTAAACAACCTGCTTTCTAAATCATATATCGCTTTAAAACCAAAATCTGCTGCGACATTTTTTAGTTTTCCAAATTTTTTAGTTTCGATAACCTCTAAAAGATAAGCATATTGAGGCAAAAAATACGTCCATAAAGCTTCCATTAATAATACGTTGTTTTCTTTGGCAACCGAAATCATCTCTGTTACTTCTTGTAGGTTCATTGCAAAAGGTTTTTCACACAAAACTGCTTTTTTATTTTGTAAACACAGTAAGGTATGTTCTTTATGAAAACTGTGTGGAGTTGCTATATAAACAGCATCAACCTCATTATCTTTAGCTAAATCTAGATAACTATTGTAGGCTTTTTTAGCATTGAATTTTTGCGCAAAATCATCCGCATTTTGTTGATTTCTGGAAGCAACTGCAACCAATTCAATGTTTTTTAAGGTCATTAAATCTGTCGCGAATTTATTCGCTATTTTCCCCAAACCAATAATTCCCCAACGTATTTTTTTTTCTTTCATAATTTATTGAAATTATATATTTTAAAACTTTATTTAGAAGAGGTAAAAAGGCAAAAGCATGAATACAACTCTCCCAAGTGAATACCTCATAACCTAATTTTTATTAATTATAGCTTCGTTATGTATCCGCTACAATTCCCTATAGATTTTGATATTAAAAGTTTTACATCGGCACAATACAATACCTGTAGGTTCAAAAAAAGAAACCATTTTAGGGTACTTAATAGTTTTCGACATGATACAAACTCAGACTCCTAATTCTCAAAACTTTATATAAGACTCTAAATTTAGTTAAAGTATTCCAATAATTAAAATTCTTCTAGTGAAACCTAAGGAAAACTTCGATAATTTGTTATTCATAAAAACAAGTTTTATGAGCCAAATTTCAGTATTCTAAATTCGAACACAAAATGCTCATAACCTGTTGATAAATTAATTTTTAAAATCACTTAATAAGATTATATTTGTAAGACTAATTAAGAAAAGAAAAATAAATGAAATTTATTGTATCAAGTGCGCAATTATTAAAACAATTACAAGTTTTAGGAGGCGTTATAAACAGCAACAACACATTACCAATTTTAGATAATTTCTTGTTTGAAATTTCTGAGAACCAACTAAAAGTTTCAGCGTCAGATTTAGAGACTACCATGAGCTCTGTAGTCGATGTAGAAAGTGATAGTTCTGGAGCTATTGCTGTTTCTGCACGTTTATTATTAGATACTTTAAAAACGTTTCCAGACCAGCCTTTAACATTCAAAACAGAAGGTGATCATGCGATTGAAATCAGTTCTAATCAAGGAAAATATGACATGGC
>CATITK010000040.1 GCA_949545755.1 Polaribacter sejongensis
CGACAATTAGAAATCATGCAATCTATGGGTGTAAATGCAATTCGAACAAGTCACAACCCACCTTCACCAGAACAAGTTCAACTATGCGACGAAATGGGCTTGCTAATCCAAATAGAAGCGTTTGACATGTGGGAGAAACCAAAAGTTGAAAATGGTTACAGTACGTATTTTAAAGAATGGCATGAACGAGATTTAAGAGATATGATTCGAGCTTTTAGAAATAATCCATCTGTAGTAATGTGGAGTATTGGTAATGAGATTTTAGAACAAAGCGACAAAAAGGGAGGTGAATTAGCAAATAAACTTGCAATGATTTGCAAAAACGAAGATCCCACAAGACCTACAACAGCTGGATTTAATTATTACCCAGCCCCCATAAAGAATGGTTTGGCAAGTGCAATAGATCTTGTTGGGTGGAATTACAAGCCAAGAAAATACGCAGAAGTAGCAGCGCAGCACCCAGATTGGATCATGTATGGTTCCGAGACATCAAGCACTGTAAGCAGTCGAGGGGTCTATCATTTGCCTGTAGAGAAATATGAGCTTCATGAATCATTACAAATTACGAGCTACGATATCATTGGTCCTCCATGGGCTTACCCACCAGATATTGAGTTCGAATCTCTAGAAAATAACCCAAATAATTTGGGGGAATTTATATGGACGGGGTTTGATTATTTAGGGGAACCTACGCCGTTTGGAGGGAAAGATAACGCAACAAATGGCTATTGGAACGGCGACTGGCCAGCTAGAAGTTCTTATTTCGGAGCGGTAGACTTGTGCGGCTTGCCAAAAGACCGTTACTATCTCTATCAAAGTCAATGGACAAGTGAGCCTATGGTTCATGTCCTACCGCATTGGAACTGGAAAGGAATGGAGGGAACTATAATTCCTGTTTTTTCATATACAAACTGCGATGAAGTAGAATTATTTGTTAATGGAAAATCTCATGGTAAAAAGATAAAAGGTGTGGATAAAACGCCGATCCCTATTAATTTTATTGATTGGGAAGGTGGTCGCTATACAGGGGATTTTATGTCACCTTATCGACTCCATTGGAATGTGCCTTATGAAGCTGGAGAAATAAAAGTTGTTGGCTATATTAATGGAACAAAAGTCACTGAAAAAAGTATAAGGACAGCAGGAAAGCCCGCAAAAATTGAACTTATCCCGGATCATGATATAATAAAAGCTGACGGAGAAGACATGGTGTTTATTACAGTTCAAATTTTAGATGATGAAGGGAATTTGTGTCCAAATTCTGACAATCTTATTCATTTTGAAATTGAAGGAAATGGGGAGCTTGTAGCCGTAGGAAATGGGAATGCAGCGACCACTGCCCCTTTTCAATCTAAACAACGTAAAGCTTTTAGTGGGAAATGTATGGTCTATATAAAAGCTTCAACGGAACCAGGTAAAATTAGTCTTGAGGCTAAATCAGAAGGTCTTATTAGTAAGAGTATTCAAATCCAAACCAAGTAGTATTTTTAAATCATAATACAGATTTAGAAAAAAACAAAGCAATACATATCTCTTTTACTTTAAAATAGTTTTTCCTTTTTTATATTAAGAAAAATAAATATATTTAAAAGCTATCTCTAACTTTTATTAGATTAGAAGACACCTAATATGGTATATAAATTATCAGCTTAATTCAATTTTAACCTTTAGCCATATTTCAGAACAAGACAAAACAAAAAGAAATAGGCGTTAAAAAAAATTAAAGAAACTGTATAATGAAAAAAGGAATTTTACTATTTACCATTTTATTATCAATTCTAAGCAGTTGTAAAAAAGATGATAATAAAAATCCAGAGGAATGTTACTCAAATACTAATGCACAGACTATAGTTCATGACGGTCTCAACAGAGAATATGTGTTGTATATACCAAACTCTTATGATGGAACATCTTCTGTTCCACTAATGCTGAATTTTCATGGGTTTGGTGGTAGTGCAAATTATTATATGCAAGAAGCAGATATGCGCTCATTGGCAGAAGCTGACACTTTTATTTTAATCTATCCTCAAGGTAGTTGTTTAGATGGTTTATCTCATTGGAACGCTTGTCCATTAGGAGCAGACAATAAAAGTAATGCTGATGATTTTGGATTTATTGAATCCATGATAAATGAGATCTCATCTCAGTATAATGTAGATATGGAGAAAATTTATGCTGCTGGATACTCAAACGGAGGCATGATGGCATATGGACTTGCTAATTATAAAAGTGAATTAATTGCTGCAGTGGCATCCGTTTCTGGAGCAATGTTAGATTGTACAGGACCTACCAGTCATCCGATGCCGGTAATACATCTTCATGGAACTACTGATGGCGTTCTCCCCTATAATGGGAGTAGTGACTGGAACTCTGCCCAAAGCACATTGGACCATTGGATTAATTTTAATAATACAGTTTTAACCCCAACCGTAACAAGTGACAACAATATTGAACATTATGTTTATGATCAAGGAGATAGTTTAGTTTCTGTTGAGCATTACAAATATATTGGAGGAGACCATGTTTGGTTTAGCGCAACTTTTCAAGGTCAGAACACATCTGAATTGGTTTGGAATTTTGTGTCACGATATGACATAAATGGATTGAGATAAAGAATTAAAGTGCAGAACAATGTATATAAAAAATAGGCGAAATAGTAGTAAATTCAAGGCTATTGGCTCATATCAAACTAAGTGCTTAACCGAAAGTTTCGTGCTTCGTAATCGCCTACTTTTCATATACTAACCATTCATGTAAGAAAACAAAATTATAATTATAGAATAATGAAAACCAAAATTGGATTAAAAATAGCATTTTCAGTTTTTAAGCTGCTATTCTTACTTTTTGTAACTTCATGTAATTCCCCAGAAAAAGAAAACACCCCTCCAAACATTATTATTTTTCTAGTTGACGATATGGGGCTAATGGATACTTCAGTTCCATTTTTGACAGATACGAATGGTAATTCGGTAAGATATCCGTTAAATGATTATTATAAAACGCCAAATATGGAAGAACTTGCAGAGCATGGCATTCGCTTTACAAATTTTTATGCACACTCGGTTTGTTCTCCTTCGCGAACATCAATTTTGACGGGTCAGAACTCTGCTCGCCATGGGGTGACCAATTGGATTAAACCTGAGGAGAACAATCGCTCCGAGTTTGGGCCAGCCAATTGGAACTGGAAAGGACTTACCAAAGAATCGGTAACACTTCCGCGAATCTTACAACAAGCAGGCTATAAAACAATTCATGTAGGCAAAGCTCATTTTGGACCATTCAACAGTGAAGGGGAAAATCCACTTAATTTGGGTTTTGACATTAACGTTGCCGGCAGCTCGATTGGGCAACCAGGGAGTTACCTTGGTACAGAAGGATTTGGGCATACAGGTGGCAATAAAGCAAGGGCTGTACCGGGTTTAGAGAAATACCACGGCAAAGATATATTTCTGTCAGAGGCTTTGACCTTAGAAGCCAATTTAGCCATATCTCAAGCCAAAGAAGAAGGCAAGCCTTTCTTCCTTCATATGGCACATTATGCTTTACATGCGCCTTTTTATTCGGATCTCCGTTTTGCCAAAAACTATAAAGACTCGGGTATGTCTGAAAAGGCTCAAGCTTATGCTACACTAATTGAAGGCATCGATAAATCTCTTGGTGATATTGTGTTACACGTGAAAGATCTGGGATTAGGAGAGAACACGCTTATCTTCTTCTTGGGAGACAATGGTTCGGATGCTCCTCTGCCAATTGAAAACAACTACAGTAGCGCATCACCGCTGAAAGGGAAAAAAGCCAATCACTGGGAAGGTGGTATACGGGTACCATTTATTGCATCGTGGGTAATACCTAATGAGAATGCATTCTCTCAGGAAAAATTACCTATTGCGAAAAATGCCATCCAACAACAAATGGGTTCTGTTTTGGACATTTTTTCAACCCTGTCTCAGGTAGCCAATGTGAATTCACCTGAAGGTTTTGTCATGGATGGTTTTGATCTTAAGGATCAGCTTATGGCTAGGCAAAACAAAATACGTGATGAGTTATTTCTAAACCATTTTCCCCATAATCACCGCTCCAGTTATTTTACGAGCCTGGTTAAATCAGACTGGAAAATCATTTACCATTATCAAGTAGAAGAGCAACCTCTTTATGAACTATTCAACTTAAAAAAAGATCCGTTTGAAACTAAGAATTTAGCGGAAAAGAATCCTGAACAACTCAAAATTATGATGAAGGTTTTATCTAGTGAAATGAAAAGCAAAAAGGCACGCTATCCTATGAAAGAAAATCGACCACTGGAACTGATTATACCTAGATAAATAAATAATTTGGAATCATAAAATTCATTTGAACCAAATTGACAAGAACAAGAAATAATGCAAATCTAAATGTTGCTTAATTTTTATTTTGTTGAACGTACGCTGTAGGAGTCATTTTATACAAAACCTTGAAAGATTGTGTGAAGTAAGAGGGCGTATTAAACCCTGTTTTGTACATACATTCCTTGACACTGAAACCCTTTAATAAAAATTGTGCTGCTAATTTTAATCGATAGTTACGTAAAAACTCTGTTGGTTTTAGTCCGGTAATACCCTTGATTTTATTAAAAAAACTAGTTCTACTCATTCCGCTGAGGTTAGAAAACTCTTGAACAGTAAATATTGGATTATCGATATTATCTTTAATAATCGTAATTATTTTTTCTATAAACAGCTCATCTAAAGTTGAGATATCAATTTTGGAAGGTTCAAAGTTTGGCTTTCTAAACTCACTGTGAACTTTTTTACGATTGTCAAGCAAAGAGGTGATTTGCGTTTTTAAAACTTCTAAACTAAAGGGTTTAGTCAAGTAAACATCAGCACCAGATTTTAAACCTTCAATTTTAGACTCGTCATTTACTCTAGCTGACAACAAAATAATTGGAATATGACTTGTTCTAATGTCATTTTTTAACTTTCTGCAAACCTCAATTCCATCTGTCTTTGGCATCATAATATCACTAACAATAATGTCAGGAAGTGCATCAAAAGCCATTTCAATTCCTTGTGAACCATCAATACTCGACAATGTCGAATAGTACGCACTTAGTTCTGATGTCAAATAATGATATATTTCAGGGTTGTCTTCAATGATTAGCAAACTTGGCTTGTCCTTAATACCAGCGTCCGTTGTTTGCAGGTCCTTGGTCAAAACTGAGTTACTCGTATGATTTACTTTAGAAATAAAAATTTCATTATTTTCAACCATTTGTTCGTTAGATAAATGGGAGTTCCCTAAAGGAATCAAAAGTGTAAAACAGCTCCCTTTTTCTAGCTCGCTGACAACTTCAATCTTACCTCCGTGAAGCCTCGCAAGATTTTGAGAAAATGAAAGCCCGATCCCTACCCCTTCATTTTCCTTATTTTGATTATCCGATTGATAAAAACGATTGAAAACATTTTTTAAATCAGAAGCACTGATACCTTTCCCATTATCTTCTACGAATATTTCAACATGCCCTTCTGGATAATTCGATTTTTGTGAAACAACAGAGTTAATACCTATTGAAATACAGCCTCCTTTTTGGGTGAATTTAATAGCATTTGACAGCAAATTATACAGGATTTTCTCAATAATATTCACATCAATCCAAACAAATAGTTTGTTTTGAGGAAGTGTATTCTTTAATGCTAGTTTTTCTTGCTCTGCAAGCGTATAAAACTGGTCTGTTATTTTATTTACTAGCGTAAGCAAATTGAGATGCGTACAGTTTAATTTGATTTTCCCTTGGTCTAGTTTTCTAAAGTCTAAAAGTTGCTTAATCAGTTTTAATAGGTAGTCAGAATTGCGCTGCATGGTTTGGTACAGTCTCAGCCTTTCTTTTTTATGAAGTTTCTCCCCTTGTTTTATTAGTTTTTCTGCAGGCCCTAATATGAGGGTCAAAGGGGATCTAAGCTCATGAGAGATATTTGTAAAAAACTCTAACTTCACCTTATTAATTTCTTTTTCTTTTTCTTTTTCAAGACGGTCAAATTCTAATTTTCTTTTTCTTTTTAGGTTGAGAACAGCAAGCATTCTAAGAAAATAAACTAAAAGCACAAATGAAAGGACGTATATTATTTTAGCCCACAACATTAAATACCAAGGGGGCGATACTGTAATACTCACTTCTGCAGGATATTCAGACCACATCCCTTTATTGTTGCTTCCATAAACTTTAAAGAGGTAATTACCTGGCCTTATGTTAGTATAATTAGCAATACGCAGTTCAGAAGTCGTTTCAATCCAATTTTGATCAAACCCTTCTAAGATATATTTGTATTTATTTAGCTTAGAATCATTGTAATGAAGAGATGAAAAACTAAATGAAAAATTATTAACACTGGCCTCTAAGTTAATATGGTCTGTATGAGATATGCTTTTATTTAAAATGATTTCATTATTTATTTCCTCCATAGGCTCAACCGGCTCATACATGATGCTCAGTTCTGTGATTAAAGGACGTGGCGGCGCAATGTCTTTCTTTTTACCAGGGTTTGGAGTAAAGATATTGATGCCATTAACACCTCCAAAAATCAATTCACCATTTTTTCTTCTAACAGCCGAAATCTCACTCATTCCTGGGTTTTGAAGTTCATTTGTTGAATAGGTCTCATAGGTTTCTATTTGTGGGTCAAACCGAATCAGCCCTGTATTTGTACCCACCCATAAAAAACCACTATTATCTTCATTTATAGAGTTAATAACATCGTCTGGAAACAACTTATTTTGACTGCTATAGCGTTTAAACTCGATTACACTTCCATCTTCATCTCTAATTAATTTATTAAGACCGCCTCCAATAGTACCAATCCAAAGCGTATTTTTAGAGCTCTCAAAAATTTGTAGTGTATAATCACTTCCAATACTTTTGTCGTTGGCAGCATCATATCTATAGGACTTGAAATTACTATTGGTTATATCATTACTGTTTTCAATTAACTTATTTAACCCACTATTGGTAGTAACCCAAAGAATTCCATAGCTATCTCTATAGATGTCTCTAATGATCTTCCCAGAAAATTCTGTAGTCTGATTTGTTGGATTTATATAAGAGAAAAATGGTTGCTCTCGGGGACCATTCCACTCTGCAAGACCAAGACCCAATCCATAGTACCCAATCCATAATCTATTTTCACCTTCGCTATAAATCGAATGAATCGCCAATTTTTTTACGTTAGAGCCATCACTTGTCGGAATATTAAATTTTTCAAATTTAAAATTTTTTGATTTATCATTTCTGTTGAGTACTAATTTATTTAATCCTCCATTTTCAGTTGAAAACCACAATATAGAATGATCGTTATCAATGATATTTTC
The DNA here is from genome assembly GCA_949545755.1 of Polaribacter sejongensis. Classification (GTDB taxonomy): domain Bacteria; phylum Bacteroidota; class Bacteroidia; order Flavobacteriales; family Flavobacteriaceae; genus Polaribacter; species Polaribacter sejongensis_A. The sequence goes on from CATITK010000040.1 coordinate 7,342, forward strand.
AGTTATAGAAAAAATATTATTGGAGGTTACCCCCCTTGATTCTTTAGAAAGTGTAAAGGGCTCGAATGCATTGTAATTTGTAGCTGCGTTAGACAAAAAGTTCACACCACCACCCTCAGTACCAATCCATAAATTCCCAAATTGATCTTCATGTAGGCTTCTAATTTTATTACTACTTAAACTTCCTTTGCCATTGTTTTTATTAAGGTGATTAAATTGATAATTGCTATTTGTCTTTTTATAAATCCCCCCTCCATTAGAACCCACCCATAAATTTCCAGTATTATCAACAAAAACACAGTTTATAGAATTATTTTTTAAACCAACAAATTCCAATTTTTCAAAATCGATGGTCTTTACACGAAGTTCATCTCCCTCATTTGAAACAACGGAAAGCTTTTCATTGATTAAACACCATAGATTTTTGTCCTGATCTAATGCGCTAATACGATTGGATAAAGTATTTACCTTTACCGTAAGATAAGACTCATCCTCCCCATTAAAAATAATTTTATCATCATACAACTCCCACCTTACACCATCAGATGCTATAATTTGTGAACTGGAACTTTGGGCTTGGTTAGGAATAAATTCAACATCCTTTAGTTTATCTGCTGATATTGTATAACGCAATGCATACATCGCTTGTGAACTTAAAAAGAAAACTTCTCTATCCTTTTGTATGATTCTATTTCCTAATTTTTCTTTTGGTCTACTTGCAGTGTTATTTAGAAGTGTATGAAATTCCATTTCCTCAAAATTTTCTTTGAGAACAGCGTAACATGTTTTTTGCTTAAACTGAACCCATAGAATACCATCATCACTTATTGTAATGTCATTTGCATAATTCCCAAATTGCGTAAGTTTTTCGCTAAAATTAGAAAAAGTTTCTAGTTTAGAGTTGTAATAATTCAATCCCCCATCAAGAGAAGCAATCCAAATATTACCATAAGAATCAGACACCATTTGTTGTATAATTCTTCCAGAAATACTGGATTTTATATTTTTTGAAGGTTTGAAAACTTTGAAATTATAGCCGTCATACTTATTAAGCCCGTCATTGGTCCCAAACCATAAGAAGCCGTCCTTGTCTTGCAAAATACAATTGATATCATGCTGAGACAAGCCATCTGCCGAAGTTAAATTTTCAAAAATTGGATTCTCATTTATGACAAAAATAGAGGCTAGAAATGATATAAATAGTAATCCCCTTTTCAAATGAAGGGTTTTATCTATTTTTTTAAGCAAATTCATCGGTGTAATCATTTAAATAAATTTACAAATAATTTGTTTAACAAAATACTATGCTTAACATGTGTGATGTATTATTAAACATATGAATAAAAGAGTTAACATATGTGGTGTATTTTTAAACATATGAGTAAAAGGCAAATGGTTATATTGGTTTAATTTTGACATTAATAATGAATAACTAAAAAAAATCTAATTTAAAACCGAACTTAATGAAAAACACAAGCAACCTCAAATTAAAAACATTTGGCAGCTACACAAAGCGAGTTTTATTATTTATGAGTTTAATAATATTTGGATTTAAAGGGCACGGTCAAAACTTAAAAGTTAACGGAACGGTCTTAAGTGAAGAAAGTGGACAACCAATCCCTGGAGTCAGTATCGTAATTAAAGGAAGTTCTATTGGGACCTCCACAGACTTTGATGGCCTCTACACGATTAATGTAGCTAAAGGAGAAACTTTAGTCTTTAGTTATCTAGGTATGGAAGAAATAGAAATTATTGTTAGTACAGCATCTAACAATGTGTTGATGAAAGAAAGCGTTACCGGCTTAGACGAAATTGTGGTTGTTGGATATGGGACCGTAAAGAAAAGAGAACTGACTGGAGCCATCGCTTCCGTCAAAGCAAAAGATCTAAATAAAACTATTACTTCAGATTTTGCATCCGCCATTCAAGGAAGAATTGCTGGAGTCAGTGTCAGGCAAGGGAATGCTGCACCAGGTGAAAATGCAACTATTACCATTCGAGGCATCACTTCATTTCAGGATGGAGGCTCAGGACCGTTATATGTAGTAGATGGCGTGACCTATATTGAAAATCCAAACATTACCCCTCAAGAAATTGAATCTATCGAAGTTTTGAAAGACGGCGCTTCAGCAGCCATTTATGGGTCTAGAGCTTCAGGTGGTGTGATATTGATTACCACAAAGAAAGGAAAAGAAGGCCAAATGAAAGTAAATTTAGACTCTTACTA
>CATITK010000041.1 GCA_949545755.1 Polaribacter sejongensis
GCATCTCTTAGACACATACTGTAGTTTTTAAACACTATTATTTGAGCTGTTTCTTTCATTTTGGAATTTAAATTTCTGGCGCTAATTCTACTTCTAAACCATCCATTGCTGGCGTCATTTGTATTTGACATCCTAACCTACTGTTCTCTTCTACATGAAAAGCTTCTGCTAACATTGCATCTTCATCATCTGTCATTTCTGGCAATTCTTGGTCAGATTTTACATAACATTGACAGGAAGCACACATCGCCATTCCTCCACAAACACCAATAGTTCCCTCTTCAGCCAATTCGTAAGAACGAACGACTTCCATCAGATTCATTGCCATATCTGTAGGTGCTACAACATCATGTGTTACACCATTTCTATCTGTTATTTTAATATTGATGTCTTGCATCATTTAGGTATTAGGGTTTAGCAATTAGTTTGTAAAATAATTACTATATTATTTTAATAAACCAAATAGCATTTTAGCTATTTTATTCGATTTTTCTATCAATACTTTAAAAAATTCGTCGTAAATAAATATTTAATATTACTACTAAATAGCGCATTGAACGAGTTTCACTATTTGACGACAAAGATATATATAAAAATCTTTTGAAATCAGGATTTGTATTTACTACTAAACTAATTACTCAATCGCTTTCACAACTGCCTTTGGAGCTTCTTTTTTTGTTCCATCAAAACCCTCTACACCACCAACTGTTGTATATTTCATGACGTACTTTTTATCTGGAAATATTCTTTTGTATGCACTTTGACACATTAAAGTTGCTTCGTGAAAACCACACAATATCAATTTTAATTTCCCCGGATATGTATTGACATCTCCAATCGCATAGATTCCTGGAATGTTTGTTTGATAATCTAGCGCATTGTCTACTTTAATCGCGTTTTTCTCAATTTCTAGCCCCCAATTACCTATGGGACCTAGTTTTGGAGACAATCCAAAAAGCGGAATAAAATGATCTGTATCAACAATAAAAGCATCTTCTCCTTTTCTCTCAACAGCAACGCCTGTTACTTTATCAGTTCCAATAATTCCTTTAACTTCTGCAGGAGTAATCATTCTTATTTTTCCTAAATTCTTTAATTCTTGTACTTTTTCAACAGAATCTAAAGCGCCTCTAAATTCATTTCTCCTGTGAATTAAAGTTACCTCTGAAGCGATATTAGATAAGAAAATAGCCCAATCTAAAGCAGAATCTCCTCCTCCAGAAATCACTACTTTTTTATCGCGATAGAATTCTGGCTCTTTAATAATGTATTCAACACCTTTGTCTTCAAAGTTTGCAATATTGGGTATCAGAGGTTTTCTTGGTTCAAAAGACCCTAATCCTCCTGCAATTGCAACAATTTTAGCATGATGTTTTGTGCCCTTATTTGTCGTAACAATAAAAGTACCATCCTCTTGTTTGTCTATCGTTTCAGCTCTTTCTCCTAATGTAAAACCAGGTTTAAACTGCTTACTTTGTTCTATTAATTTGCGAGTCAAGTCTCCAGCTAAAATTTCTGGATAAGCAGGAATATCATAAATTGGTTTCTTTGGATAAATCTCAGAACATTGTCCTCCAGCTTGTGGCAATGCATCTATTAAATGACATTTTAATTTTAATAACCCTGCTTCAAAAACCGTAAATAATCCTGTGGGCCCTGCTCCAATAATTAGGATGTCTGTTGTAATCATTTTCTTATTTATTTTACTATTCACTTTTTGCGATTCGTTTTCAATAAATTACTAAAATCGAACCCCCTTTTATTCAATTAAACTTTTTGTAAATTCGTTTAACTTTTCTACTTTCTCTTCAAAGTTTCCTTTGATCGTTTTTCTATATTCATTCAAATTCTTTACAAAATCATCAATGTTTTCTGGAATAACATCCTCAAAAAATTGACGCAATCTTTTGGCTGTTGTTGGTGATTTTCCATTCGTTGAAATTGCTATTTTTATATTTCCTTTGGTTACAATTCCTCCCATATAAAAATCACAGTAGGGTGGATTATCCGCTACATTAACTAATTTTGCTTCCGCTCTACAGTCTTTCCAAACCTGAACATTCACTTCAGGAATATCTGTAGTTGCAACAACCATATGCCTTCCTTGTAGATAGGCTTTATTATAAATATCTTCAACAAGTGTAACACATCCTTTTTTTGCCAAATTAATGGTACCTTCTCTAAACATAGGCGAGACCATAGTAACATGTGCATCTGGACTCGACTTTAGCAAGAACGTTAATTTTTCCTCAGCAACATTTCCTCCACCAACAATAAGCACATTTAAATTGCTGGTTTTAAGAAAAATAGGATATAAATTATTTCTTTCCATCAAATTACCCGTTTAACTCGTTTGTATATTGATGTTGAATCTCTAAAATTGTTTGACGGTGTTTTACAACTTCACCTAACACAATAATTGCAGGATTGCTTAATCCCATTTCAAAAACAATATTTTCTATCGTACCAACAGTTCCGATTCCTATTTTCTCATTAACAGTTGTTCCTTCTTGAATGATTGCTATTGGCAAATCATTTTTACCTTCTCGTTGAAATAACTGAACAATTTGAGGCAATTTACTCATCCCCATTAACACCACTACTGTTGCGTTTGACTTTGCAGCCAATTCAATATCATTCGATATTTTATGTTCTTTTGTGGTTCCTGTAATTACCCAAAAACTTTCTGCACTTCCACGTTTTGTTAGGGGAATATTTTGATAAGCAGCAACTGCTATAGAAGATGAAATTCCTGGAACAACTGCGACTTCTAAACCAAAACTTGCTGCATATTCCATTTCCTCTGCACCTCTTCCAAAAATAAAGGGATCTCCACCTTTTAAACGGACTACATGTCCATTCGTTTTTGCTTGAGCTACGATCAATTCATTAATTTGCTCTTGTTGATATTTATAACATCCGCTCCGTTTTCCTACAAAAATTTGTGTTGCATCAGGGTTTATAAAATCTAACAATGCTGAATTAACCAAAGCATCGTACAAAACAACATCTGCTGTTTTCAATACTTTTATTGCCTTTACTGTGATTAAATCTACATCTCCAGGACCAGCTCCAATAACTGTTAATTTTGGTGTTTTCATACCGCTGCTATTAAATATTTTGCCTTTTAAGAAATCTCAAGGGCTCTGAAAGCTCTTACTTTTTGTAACATCCTACCTGCATCTTTAATATATTTCTCCGCAAATTCTTTTGTGGGTGCAAATTTATTAATTTGATAAATCAAATCCGAAAAAGAAGTACCAAGATCTATCTTTCCTCCCAAAATAAAGACTTCATCAAATTGAGAAATAATACTTGAATGTGTATTCGTTTTCTTATTTTCTGCTAATAATGATGCTTTTGCAGAATTCACAATCGACTGATACGCATAATAAATAGCACCCGAATAAACACCGTTTTCAAAAGCTTCGTTTGCATTTTCAATTTTCTCATCACTTTCTAAAAACAAAGTGGCAATCAGATCGATAACGACTCCTGCACATTCTCCAATTCCTATTTCTTTTACATATTTTTCTTCTTCTCCCCAATCAATAAAATCTTCCTGAGTTAAGTTAGAAACATCTTGCAAGTCATTTAAGAAATCATAGAAATATTTTTCCCCTTTCTCTTTATAATATATTGCAAACTCTTTTCCGTTTGCATTTGCTTCAAAATCGTTTAAAATTCTACGTAAAGCTTCAGGTCCTCTTTTACTTGGTACTTTCACTACTTTATCTGCAAAAGCGCCATTTCCATTACCAAAGTTACCGCCTCCCAATAAGACTTGCAACGCTGGCGCTACAAGTTTTTCTGGTGTTCTTACTGTCATCCCCTGGAAACCAATATTTGCCATATTGTGTTGCCCACAAGCATTCATACATCCACTTATTTTTATAACTAAATCTTCGTTTTTTAAATACTGTGGGTATTCAGCTGCGATGACTTTTTCTAGTTCTTCTGCAATTCCTGTACTGCTAGAAATCCCTAAATTACAAGTATCTGTTCCTGGACATGCGGTAATATCTACGGCTTTATTATAACCCGCTTCAACAAATTCTAATTTTTCTAATTCTGTATAGAAAAGTGGTATTAAATCCTCCTTCACAAAAGGAATTACAATATTCTGACGCAATGTTAAACGGATTTCTCCAGCAGCATATTTATCTACTAAATCGGCTAATAATCGTGCTTTATCTGTATAGAAATCGCCTAATAAAACCTTAATTCCAATAGCAACATATCCTTCTTGTTTTTGCGGAATCAAATTTGTTGATTTCCATAAATCAAAAGCAACTTGGTCTTTAATTTCTACTTGTGGTGCTTCAACAGAAACAGGTTTTGATGGAATATAAGCCGCTGCATCAATAGCAACACTTTTAAATTCAATTGCATTTTGCTCTTGTTCAATTAATTCTTTGAAAGCTTCTAAACCGATATCTTTTAA
>CATITK010000042.1 GCA_949545755.1 Polaribacter sejongensis
AGCTTGAATGTATTTAGAATCACTACTGCCCTCTAGCCCATGACAAAGGATAACGATTTTGTCACTCCCATTTTCGAGTAAGTCAATGTCTAAAAAATCATCATCTGGGGTTGTAATCCGTTTACGCTTAAACGGTAACGGCTTCGTTTTTCGAAACAAGGAGCTATACATCGTATTGATGTGCCCATTTTTAAAGAAAAAGGATGGCGTGTAGTCGTTTGCTGGCATGGATATGTATGGTTTGTTTTACGCCATCAAACCTAATATAGGTCTTGGCTAAATCAATGCGTTAAATATAGCTATTATCGGAAATTAAGCAGCATAGAATTATAACCATCTTGAACTCCTTGAATGATTAAATTCTTATCCAATTTCAAAGATTCAATGTCATCTATTTCATTAAATTCTCGCATATTGGAATTTCCCCATAAACTGAACTCAATAATTATTGGAGTTAAACGAATACCTTTTTCCGTTAACAAATAAATATTTTCTTTTTTGTTATCTGGTACTTTCGTTTTGAAAATCAGTTTATATGACTCTAACAATTTTAATCGTGAAGATAAAATGCTTGGTGCAATCTTTTCATATGAATCAGAAATTTCCTTGAAAGTCTTTTTGTGCTTAACAAGCATATCTCTAATGATTAACAAAGACCATTTATCCCCTACAACATCTAATGTAGATGAGATTGGACAGCCGGAACGAAATTCTTTTTTCATTTTTTTTACAAATTATTACTATTAATTCGAAAGCAATAATTATTTTTACTTTCAATTCGATAGTAAAAATACAAAAATTAATTATAATTATGATAGCAGGACATTTTACAACGGCATTAATAGCAAAACAAAAGTTCCCAAAAGGAACGTTACTTTATTTTTTAATTATATCTCAATTACAAGATTTTTTATGGTTTACCTTTCATTATTTAGGTCTTGAACCAACCAATCCGAGTGATGCATTTGATGCCACTTTAAATAATATGGCAGTAGACATGTTATACAGCCACGATTTATTACCGCAATTATTTTGGTTGGCAATTGTTTTCTTACTTGGGAAACTGCTATTCAAAAACACCAAAATAGGTTTAGTTAGTATGGCTTTAGTATCAATTCATTTTGTTTTAGATTTCTTTTCAGGTCATGTGCACCATATTTTTGGAGCAGACACATTGGAAGCTGGTCTTGGATTGTACGCATCTAATCCTTATTTAGCCATTTTAATTGAAGTCTTATTTAGTATTGGTGCTATGTGGTATTTCTTTAGAGAAGAAGCAAAAAAAGGAATTATTAGACCTACAAAAAATAGAATAGGAATTATTTCTGTTTTCGCTTATGGAATTATTTTTATACTACTCATTGCCACAAAATCTTTTAGAGCATTATTTGGTATTCCTGAATTTGATTTAGGATTTAACACCAATATACCTACGATCATTTTTACATACGGAGCAATGCTTTATTGTTTAAATTATTTTGTGCCAAAGTTTACACTTGGCACGAAATAAAAAGGTAATGATTACAGGAATATTAAATTTTATTAAGGAATTAAAAATTCGGAATGAGTCCTTATTTTATTTTGGTTTGTTATGCTTATCTCTTTCAATACTATTCATCGTTTTAACCAAACTTACAACTACCCAAGTTCACGGAGTAAACGCTTGGTTTAAGCCCTTTAAATTTGCAGTTTCAATAGGGTTATTTGCTTTTACAATGGCTTGGTATTGTCATTATTTATCAAATTTCAATCCAACACCTTTCAATTGGACTGTAATCTTTTTATTTGGTTTTGAACTTGCTTATATTACTTTTCAAGCCTCTAAAGGACAATTATCACACTTCAACTTTGATACACCACGCTCTGCTGTATTATATTCGTTAATGGGTCTAGCGGCCGTATTGGTTACACTCTATACTGCTTATATTGGCTTTCTCTTTTTCACACAGTCCTTTCCAAATTTACCAAGTCACTATATTTGGGCTATCCGTATGGGCATACTAATTTTTGTTGTTTTTTCATTTGAAGGAGCTTTAATGAGTTCAAAGTTGAGCCATAGCGTTGGTGCAATAAATGACAACTCGAATTGGTGGGTTATTGGTTGGAGCAAAACAGTAGGCGATTTAAGAGTTTCACACTTTATAGGAATGCACGCTTTACAACTACTCCCATTTCTCTCTTTTTATATCTTTAAAAACACAAAAGCGACTATCATTATTTCATTGCTTTACGCAGTTCTTGCTACAACAACATTAGTTCAAGCATTAAAAGGAAAACCTATTTTTCAAAACACAAAAACAACTAAAATAGAAGAATAAAAACGGCATACGAAAAGGTGTATATTGATTTGCTTGGTTAGTACCAATTTCATTTATCTACATACCATCTTTTATCTATAACTCTAATTAACATTAAATTATCGGTTATAAATTCTAGGAAAACCTAAATTCATAAGTTCAATCTAACTACAGGTATATATAAACTCCCTGCGGGATATAGAGAAGCTCGATATTTCAATAGAGTTACCTACTCAAATTTTTTTATTTCCAATACTTCTAGTTTAAAGTTCGCCTTTTTTTAGTTGTTCAATAGCATAGTTCGCAGCACGAGCAGAAATAGCCATAAAGGTTAAAGAAGGGTTTTGAGTTGAAGTGGATGTCATACAAGCGCCATCAGTTACAAAAACGTTTTTACAGTGATGCATTTGATTCCAGGCATTCAACATCGATGTCTTGGGATCTTTACCCATTCGAACACCTCCCATTTCATGAATATCGTTCCCTGGTGTCCGATTGTTATCCTGCGTTTGAATGTTTATAAAACCTGCTTTGGTATACATATCGGTAAATTCATCGAAAAAATCATTCAACATCTTTTCATCGTTGTCATCGTAATCAACATCGACATTCAATTGAGGAATTCCCCATTGATCAACTTTTTCTGTATCCAGAG
>CATITK010000043.1 GCA_949545755.1 Polaribacter sejongensis
CTGGTGGGCCATCTGATTGGGGTGCAGGTGGTAATGGAATACAAACTTTTAAGACTTCGATCGCACAATGGATTAGTACTAATATAGATAATCAAGATGAAGGTACTGGTTCTATAACTGGAATTAAAGGAGGTGCAGGTACTCCAGCAAACCTTACATCGTCTAACTTAGCATTTAATTCCGCTAGTGGGAAAGTTGAATATGTAGCTGTATCTTCTGCCGATAATAGCCCTATTGATTTTGGATCTGATGGGAATGATGTTGGTGCTTGGGACTCTCAGCTTGTATTATCATTAGACGATGACTTAAAATCTAGAGTGTCAGTTTATGTTAATCACATTTCTAAAACCATTGAAATAAATCATGACTTGGATGCTCGTTTGTCTGTGGAGTTATTTAATATTTTAGGGTCGAGAATTAGGGGTGTTAAAAATAGTTCTAAAACGCAGTCGATAGATGTAAGTTCACTGAAAACAGGAATTTATATTTTATTAGGAAAATCCTCAGGAACCTCTTTTTCTAAAAAAATACTTATATATTAATTGTCAGCAAGCTAAAAAACTACAAATGCCATCTCTTTTTTTAAACAGTGCTATTGATGGCTTTAATATTTTAATGGCGTTTATTTTGTGTTGTGCTTAATTTATTTAATGCTTTATCAGGGAAATCAGTGATTAAACCATCCAATCCAAGATCAATTAATCGTTGCATTTCATCTTCTTTATTTACAGTCCATTTCCACACTTCAATAGCGTTTTCGTGTGCAAAATTTAGATACTCTTTTGTAACCCTAGTTTGAGGTCCAACTCCAATAGCATTCGATTCAATAATTTTAGCATACTCTAGCGTCATTTTATCTGCTTTATTTATGAGCCAAAGGATTGGAATATCTGTATCCAGTTGTCTTATTTTCGCTAATACGGGGTACTTAAAAGAAAAGATAATTACATCCTCTTTTACCCCAAGGTCATTCACAATTTTAAGAACTTCTTTCTCTGTCCCAAAAACCTTTATTTCAATGCAGACCTTAATTTTACCTTTTGCCAATGCAAGGGCTTCTCTTAAAGTTGGAATCTTTTCATTTTCGTATTTAGCACCAAATTTACGACTGTAACCAACGTAAACAGCCCTTAAGTCACTATAATTCAGTTCGGCAATTTCCCCTTTAAAACCATTGGAACTCGTCTTATCTACAGATGAATTGTGAATAACAACAATTGAATCATTCTTGGTTTTATGTACATCCAATTCGAAATAATCCGCTTTACAGTCAATAGCCTTTTGAAAAGAAATAAGCGTATTCTCGGGAGCTATCCCCGAAAATCCGCGATGCGCAACTATTTTTGTTTGCGCATTCGTTAGCATGCTACTTAAAACGAATGCGACTATAAAGATAAATCTAGTTGCTAAAATCATATGTTGTTGTTTAATTAATTTAATCTAGTAGTTAATACATTCTTTAACTCTTCAACTAATTTTGGGTATTTGTCAGCTACATTTTTGGTTTCCTTTTCTGCAGTTGTGTGATCATACAATTCTACAAATCCGTCCTTATGAAGTATCATCCTATGCGTTGAAGTTCTTATTGTTGAAGCCCCTTTTTTATATGCTAAAGCCGTGTGACCAGGTATTTCTGGATTTTCTAAGTGTTCTTTCAGTGATACCCCTTGTGTATACTTAGGAATTTCAATGCCTGTTAAATCACATAATGTCGGAAAAATATCCAAGGTCTCCACGATCGCATCTGTGTTAGAGCCCTTGTGTTTCATACCCGGATAGTGAATTATTAAAGGAGAATGTAACGATTCCTCAAACAAACTATGTTTTCCCCAAATTGCGTGTTCACCCAAGTGCCAACCATGATCACCCCATAGTACAACGATGGTATTTGTATCCGCTCCTGTACGTTTTAATTCTGCAAGAATTTCCCCCACTTGAGCATCCGCATAACTCACACAAGCTGCATAATGACGACGTATCTCATCTGCAAAAACGGTATCTGTATTCGCGTTTTTACCCCATCGATTATATTGCTTAAATTCACCAGAACCATGCCATGTGCTCCTCCCTTCGGGTTTATCAGGGTGTTCTATTGAAGGAAGTTGAACCCCTTCATAGTTATCAAAATAAGATTTTGGTGCACCAAAAGGCAGGTGTGGTTTGATAATTCCTACGGCAAGAAAAAATGGATTTTTATTATTTGTAGTAAGTGCTTTTAATTGTTTCAAAGCTTCATCTGTAATCGCTCCATCTGGATATATATTATCAGGTCCCTTTACTGTTTGAAAAACGTTCATATCACTTGATTTTAGGCGAATCTCTCCATTAGCCAATCCGTGCATCATTCCACGCGGATGCTCCCACTCCGAAACCGGCATAAGATGTCTATCCCAAGCATTTGGCATCTCTATTTTTGTGCTATCATTCCAATCTTTACCACCTCTTCCTCCAGGATGATGAGATACTTTCCCAACTGAAACCGTTGTATAACCATGTGTTTTAAACCACTCCGGCATACTTTGATTTATTTTTTCTGTGCCCTCTTTTATTTTATTTGCCCTAAGAAAAAGCGCATTATTTCCTGCGGTCCCATACTGCCCTGTTAATAAAGTATAGCGAGATGGCCCACAACTTGGAGCATTTGCAAAATGTTTCTGAAATTTAATTCCCTCTGTTGCCAAACGGTCAATGTTTGGTGAGCTTATATAGTCTGCTCCAAAACTCTTTAATTCCGGGCGAAGGTCATCCACACATATGAGTAGAATATTAGGTTTTTGAGTGACTTGTGTTTTTTGACAATTCGCTATCATGTGAAAAGATAACACAGCACAAAAAATTGGTATTATTTTTTTAACTCTCATTTTTTTTTATTTAGTTGTTATTGCGTTTTAACCACCCCCTGTATTGGTTTTCTAATTCGATAACTTTTTCTGGATATTTTTTGGCGAGATTTGTAGTCTCACCACTATCATCGTCAAGGTTTACCAAGAATCTTTTTTCTTTTAATTTATATGTCTTCTTGCTAGTATCTCTTGGGTTTCCCAACAATTTCCAATTTTCCTTTCGTGCCACCCACATATCTTGATATTGCCAACAATAGCCCTCTGTATGCCGAGTTTTTTCTTTTTCATTATGGATGATAGAGACGAGGCTTTTACCATCCAGATCATGTGAATCAAGTTTAATTCCACATAATTCTGCCAGAGTTGGCATCCAATCTGAATTTACTCCAAACTGATTTCTAATGGCGCCTTTTTGTATGTTATTTGGCCAAGTGATGGCTGCTGGAACTCGAATGCCCCCTTCAAACAAACTCGATTTTGCCCCTCTATAAGGCCCAGCGTTTCCTCCACCAAAATGCGCACGTTGTTCTGTAGAATGGCCATTATCGGATTGAAATACAATAATAGTAGTGTCTTTGATCTCTAATTCATCCAGTTTTTTAAGTAGTGCACCAATTCTATCATCTAAAGTTGAAATAAATGCAGCATATAAATTTCTGGGATATGAAACCCTTTTATCATTATAATAGTCTAACCATTTTGCATCGCCTTGATAAGGGTAATGCGGCATATTCACAGCGAAATACATAAAGAAAGGATTTTTTGTATTGTCTTCGATAAATTGAGAAGCTTCATTGACCATCAAATCAGGAAAAAACTGTCCATCATAATACACTTCTTTTCCGTTTCTATACAAATCATGTCTGTTAGGGCCATTCCAATAAAAAAAATGCGAATAATTATCGATACAGCCCACCATATGTCCAAAAGAATGGTCAAACCCTTGCGCGTTTGGGGTCATTTCTGGAGCATCGCCTAAATGCCATTTTCCAATATGTGCGGTGGCATAGCCTGCATCTTTAAACATTTCTGCTAGGGTGTATTCCGTTCCAGGAAGTCCTTTTTTTACTTTTGAATTTGGCACAGCATTTCCTGATAAACCTGCTCTTTGAGGCGTTTTACCCGTTAATAAAGAAGCTCTTGAAGGAGAGCAAACTGGGGATGCATAAAATTGTGTAAATCGAGTTCCGTTTTCTATAATATAATCCATATTTGGAGTGACCAAATCGTTTGCTCCATAAGAATTTACATCTATAGAGCCTTGATCATCTGTTAGAATAAAAATAACGTTTGGTCTTTTATTTTTTTCTAGTTGGTGTTGATTTTCAACTTTTGATTTCGATGAAGAGCATCCTAAAATGAGACAACTAATGCATATAAAAAGGATCGTTTTATGTTTCATATGAGCTTAAATTGTTACTAATTATATTTTTTTCTACTTAGAGAAAATGGCAGGTTTTCGGTTTTATAAATGCAAGATTGATATTATTATTCTAATGTTTCTGAAATTAAATTGATTAATAATTTTGCAGCAACAGGATCGTACAAACCTTTATTAGTCATCATTTCAGATAATACTGCTTTTCCTTTATTTGTAATAGAGATTATCGGAAACCCTTTCATAGTTAACATTTCTTTTCTTCTATCTTGGCCTCTGGCATATCTGTGTTGACATCCAGATGCTATGCATAC
>CATITK010000044.1 GCA_949545755.1 Polaribacter sejongensis
AAAGATTATCCTTTTATAAGTTAAGATATGGCTACAATTATAAACATGCCAAGATTAAGTGACACCATGGAAGAAGGTGTACTGGCAAAATGGTTAAAAAATGTTGGAGATAAAATTGAGGAAGGTGATATTTTAGCTGAAATCGAGACTGACAAAGCAACAATGGAATTTGAATCTTTCTATGAAGGAACCTTATTATACGTAGGTCTTCAAGAAGGAGAAACTTCTCCTGTAGATGTTTTATTAGCGATTATTGGTGAAGAAGGTGAAGACATCTCTGCAATTATAAATGGCAGTAGTTCAGAACCAGAGAAAACAATAACTCCCGAAGTAATAAAAGAAGAAACAACTACAGAAGTAAGTAAGACTGATACTGTTGAAATCCCTGAAGGAGTTCATGTAATAACAATGCCTCGTTTAAGCGACACGATGACTGACGGAACTGTGGCAACATGGTTAAAGAAAGTTGGAGATGTTGTTGGAGAAGGTGACATGCTCGCTGAAATTGAAACCGATAAAGCGACTATGGAATTTGAATGTTTCTACGAAGGAACTATATTATTCATTGGCGTGCAAGAAGGAGAAACAGTTCCTGTTGATAGTTTATTAATTATTATTGGACCTGCTGGAACAGATGTTGCCGCACTTGTTGCAAAGGGTAGCGCTGTCACTTCTAAAGAAGAATCTATTGATGAGAAAACAGCAACAAAACCAGCTGCTGCAAATAAAACTGAAGAAGTAAAAGCGGTTGCTACTTCAAATAACACTTCTAACGGACGTGTTTTTGCATCTCCTTTAGCTAAGAAAATTGCTACTGATAAAGGAATTAATTTAGCAGATGTAAATGGTTCTGGTGAAAACGGAAGAATTATTAAAAAAGATGTAGAAAACTTCACTCCTTCTACAAATGAAGCAGCAAACAAAAGTACTGTTGCTGCTCCTACTTCTAGTTTCATTGCTACTGGCGAAGAAAGATCTGAAGAAGTTAAGAATTCTCAAATGCGTAAAGCAATTGCAAAATCTTTGGGGAATTCTAAATTTTCAGCACCCGATTTTAGTTTGAATATTGAAGTTGACATGGACAATGCAATGGCATCTAGAAAAACCATAAATGCAATCCCAGATACTAAAGTATCTTTCAATGACATGGTTGTAAAGGCATGTGCAATGGCATTGAAGAAGCATCCACAAGTAAATACTTCTTGGACAGAAACAAATACCGTTTATCACAATCATATTCATGTAGGTGTTGCCGTTGCTGTTGATGATGGATTATTAGTACCTGTTATTAAATATACGGATCAATTAAGTTTGACTCAAATTGGTGCAGGTGTTAGAGACTTGGCAGGGAAAGCAAGAAATAAGAAAATAGCTCCTGCAGACATGCAAGGTAGTACATTTACCGTTTCTAACTTAGGAATGTTTGGTATTGAAAATTTTAATTCTATAATCAATCAACCGAACTCAGCAATTTTATCTGTTGGTGCAATTGTACAAAAACCTGTTGTTAAAGACGGACAGATCGTTGTTGGAAACACGATGAAATTGACCTTAACTTGCGATCACAGAACTGTTGATGGTGCTGTTGGAGCACAATTTTTACAAACATTAAAAACGTTTATTGAAAACCCAGTTACAATGTTAGCGTAGGTTTTTTAAAACTATATTTTTTTTAAAAGCTCGCAAATTTGCGAGCTTTTTTTATCTATTTATTTTCGATGAAAGGATTAGAAAAAAAATTAGATTATAAACGAACCAGAAATATGAATTAGTGGTTATTTCGTTGAAAATAAAGAACAGAAAATGCCTAAAAAAGGAAAAGCAAAAAATACGGTTAATAAAGCAAAACACACCAAATTGATGCAAAGAAAAATCAATAAGGTGAAGCTAGAAAAGCAACTTCATAAAGAGCGTTTAAAATCGATTATTAAAAAAGTCAACGAATCTAAAACTGAAGAAGAATGAATTTAAAATATATTTTAGGGAGTCTTATTTCGTTACCCCTTTTACCTTTGTTATATTTTCAAGGAAGAAACATTAGAAAGAAAGTACCTAAACTTCCTGAGGCAAAAGAACCGAAAGGTTTTGTAAATGGTGATTTTAAAAGAACACTAGAGATAGTCTGTATAGGAGAAAGTACGTTTGCTGGAGTTGGTGTAGAGTATCATAAAAACGGATTTACGGGATCATTAGCAAATACGCTCTCCACAAAATTAAAGAGTAATATAAAATGGCGAGTCTATGCTAAAAGTGGGTACACTGTAAAACAAGTTTGTGAAAAAATAATTCCTACAATCGAAGAAACCGCAATAGATATTATTGTCATTGGAATGGGGGGAAATGACGCTTTTACGCTAAACTCACCTAAAAAATGGACTTCTGATATTAATGACCTTGTAAATTCAATTCAAAGTGAGTTTCCTAATACTCCAATCTATTTCGCAAATATGCCTCCTATAAAAGAGTTTCCTGCTTTTACAAAAAGTATAAAATTTGTGATCGGTAATTTGGTAGAAATTTTGGGAAAAGAATTAAAAAAATTTACAGATAATAAATCGAATGTTTATTATAATAATGAAATTGTCACCTTAAAAAAATGGAGTAAAAGACACTCTTTGCCTACTGATAATTCTAAACTTTATTTTAGTGATGGTGTCCATCCATCGAAATTAACCTACCATGTTTGGGGAGAAGAAATGGGTAATTTTATTAAAACAAAAATTAAATAACCGAATTATTTACACAATAAACATTTGCCTTTTTTTTTTACGAATCTATAGCACCTAAAACACGTTTCATGAAAGCATTTAATGCTTCTTTTTTGGGTGTTCCTTCTTTGATCATTTTATCTACTTCAATTGCGCCATATAAATTAGAAATCAACTCACCAATAACATCTAATTCTTCCTCTTTTAATGACGGAACTTCAGTTAAAGCTTCTAATGTTTCTATTGTTTCTAAAACATAATCTTGATCGTTTTCTTCGATAAAATTCGTTAAGTGTTTTATTACAGGTAGTTTCATGTGTCTATATTATATTTTTTAATGGTCACGTGTAGTTTCCATTTAGTCATTCCGTTGAGTATTCAGATCTTGTTATGGAAGTTTCATAATTAAATTATTTCGTTGACCAATTCTTTCAATACATCAAACTTATTTGTCTGTGTTTGATTTTTAATACTTCCATTTTCAAAAGTGGCAAATGTTGGTAAATTACTAACATCTGCTAATTTTCTACTTTCTGGAAATTTCTCAGCATCCACAATCACAAAAGCTATGTTTTCATTCTCTAAAGCTAACTTTTTAAATTTTGGCTTCATAATTCTACAGTTTCCACACCATGTTGCAGAATATTGAACAATTACTTTGTTGTTTCCACTTACAAACTCCTGTAAATTATCTTCACTTAATTCTTGAACCATATTCATTATGAATTTTTCCATCCTAAATCCTTCTCTTTGGGAAGGATTTAGGATGGAGTTAATTTATTTTTTAATGAGAAGCTAAATATGCTGCAGTTCCTTTTGCATTAGGAGCCATTGCATCTTTACCTTCTTCCCAGTTTGCAGGACAAACTTCTCCGTTCGTTTGAACATGTGCATATGCGTCAATTAAACGTAAAAATTCATTTACATTTCTACCAACTGGCATATGATTAACACCTTCATGAAAAACAGTTCCTTCTTCATCAATTAAATACGTTGCTCTATATGTAACATTATCTCCTTCAACCTGTACCGTTCCTGTTGCCTCATCATATGTTTCATTTGTGATATCTAAAATACCTAAAATTGATGACAAATTTCTGTTGCTATCTGCTAAAATTGGGTAAGTAACCCCTTCAATTCCTCCATTATCTTTAGAAGTACTTAACCATGCAAAATGAACTTCTGGAGTATCACAAGAAGCACCAATTACGATGGTATTCCTTTTTTCAAATTCTCCTAAAGCCGCTTGAAAAGCATGTAACTCTGTAGGACAAACAAATGTAAAATCTTTTGGATACCAGAATAACAACACTTTCTTTTTGTTTTTAACTGCTTCTTCTAATACATTTAGTTTAAATGTATCGCCCATTTCATTCATTGCGTCTACATTTGAATTTGGAAATTTTCTTCCTACTGCTGTTGCCATTTTATTTTATTTTTTAATTGTTAATTATCCTTTTTTTTAAGTTCCAAATATATCTACTGAAAAGTATTTTTAGAGTAAAAAATAAATTTTTTACAAATAGCAGAATCAATTTTATTTATAAAGACAAATACTTTTTTTTAAGTGACGATTTCAACTCATTAACAATTCCTATTACCAACCCTTTTAATTCTTTATAAGTTTTTTATATTAGTTGAATTTAAGTTAATAAAAAGTCCCGCTTTCTTTAAATCAAACGTATAAGTTTTTCTTATCATTGAATAATAAAATAAATATATTTAATGGATACATTACTTTTATTTTTTTTTATTTTTATAAAAAAAATGGAAAATTACAACAAGAATGATGTCAACCAATGCTCATTCATGGAAGGAACTCAAAAAGCAACTGCTGGTAGTGGTAATAGAAATAGAGATTGGTGGCCAAATGAATTAAAATTAAATATTCTTCGTCAAAACGGAATTGCATCAAATCCGATGGGTAAAGATTTTGATTATGCAACTGCATTTAATAGTATCAATTTTACTGAGCTAAAAAAAGATGTTGTAGATTTAATGACAAATTCACAAGATTGGTGGCCTGCAGATTATGGTCATTATGGGCCATTTATGGTTCGTATGGCTTGGCATAGTGCAGGTACATATAGAGTTGGTGATGGACGTGGTGGAGCTGGTTCTGGCACACAACGTTTTGCGCCATTAAATAGTTGGCCAGACAATGGTAATTTAGATAAAGCACGTTTATTATTATGGCCGGTTAAAAAGAAATATGGACATAAATTATCTTGGGCAGATTTAATGATTCTTGCTGGTAATTGTGCTATGGAATCTATGGGGTTTGAAACCTTTGGTTTTGCTGGTGGACGTGAAGATGTTTGGGAACCTGAACAAGATATTTATTGGGGATCTGAAACAGAATGGTTAGGAAATGATGCACGTTATGAAGACGGTAATTTAGAAAGTGA
>CATITK010000045.1 GCA_949545755.1 Polaribacter sejongensis
GTATTTTCTTCGTGAGAATATTCAAAGGCACCTAAACGTTCAAAACGCATTTCTTCTACCCAATCTTTCAACTCTTGAAACATGGCTTCTGTTTCTCCTGGATACCCAACAATTAAGGTCGTTCTTATCGCCATTTCTGGAACAGCCTCCCTAAATTTATGAATTAACGCCGTTGTCTTTTCATGGGTTGTTCCACGTTTCATCGACTTTAATAACGCTGTATTAATGTGTTGCAGAGGAATGTCTAAATAATTACATACTTTAGGTTCTCGCTTCATTACTTCTAAAACATCCATTGGAAAACCTGTAGGAAATGCATAATGCATACGAATCCATTCAATTCCGTCTACTTTCGCTAAGGCTTCTAACAATTGAGCTAAAGCTCTTTTCTTATAAATATCAAGTCCATAATAGGTTAGATCTTGCGCGATAAGCATGATTTCTTTAATTCCTTTTCCAGCTAATTTTGTTGCTTCTATAACAATATCCTCAATAGGGGTTGATACGTGTTTTCCTCTCATTAAAGGAATAGCACAAAACGAACAAGGCCTGTCGCAACCTTCAGCAATTTTTAAATATGCATAATGTTTTGGTGTAGTTGTTAAACGTTCCCCAATTAACTCATGCTTATAATCGGCTTCTAAAACCTTTAATAAATTTGGCAAATCATGGGTTCCAAAATACTGATCTACATTTGGAATTTCCTTTTCTAAATCTGGCTTATAACGTTCACTTAAACAACCAGAAACAAATACTTTATCAATTTCACCAGCTTCCTTCCTTTTCGCATAATGCAAAATAGTATCAATACTTTCTTCTTTTGCTTTCCCTATAAATCCGCAGGTATTGATAACAACAATATTTCCATCATCTTCTGGGTCTTCATGAACAACATTTTTTCCATTAGCTTTTAACTGTCCCATTAACACTTCACTATCGTAAATGTTCTTTGAACAACCTAAAGTAACAACGTTGATCTTATTTTTTGTGATGGTTTTTGTACGCATATCTTTTATTTCTAGGTGCAAATATACAGCTTAATTCGTCTTTGTACCTAAAGTTTTAAGAGGTATATAGACTCCTTATTGCGATCTTTTATGGTTTGTAATTGTACTTAGAGCTTACAAGAAACAACTTTTAGTACTTTGAAAAAATGCTAAAATAGGGGAGAAAATAAGAACTAAAAAAAAACTTAAAAATTCCAAGCGTTTTCAATATTTAAAGGTAAAAAATTTTAAAAATCTTGGTGTACATCCCAAGCTTCTATAATATCTTTTAAGGTTTTAATGAATAGGCCTCCCAAAGCACCATTTACGACTCTATGGTCATAAGAATGGGAAACAAACATTTTTTGTCTGATACCTATAAAATCTCCTTCAGAGGTTTCAATCACTGCAGGTACTTTTCTAATGGCTCCCAAAGCGAGAATAGCAACTTGTGGTTGGTTTATAATAGGTGTTCCCATCACAGAACCAAAACCACCTACGTTGGTAACGGTATAGGTACCATCTTGAACTTCGTCGGGCTTTAAAGCATTATTTCTTGCCCTGTTTGCTAGGTCATTTACTGCTTTGGTCATGCCCACTAAATTAAGCTGATCTGCATTTTTAATTACAGGAACAATTAAATTTCCATCGGGTAAAGCAGCTGCCATTCCTAAATTAATATGTTTCTTTTTAATGATGGTATCACCATCAATAGCAATATTAATTAAAGGATATTTTTTAATGGTAGTTGCAATTGCTTGCATAAATATGGGAGTAAAAGTCAACTTCGCCCCTTCTCTTTTTAAAAAAGCATCTTTAACCCTAGCCCTCCATTTTACAACATTTGTTACATCAATTTCTATAAATGATTGCACATGAGCAGAAGTTTGAATAGAATCTATCATGTGTTTTGATATCATTTTACCCATTCTACTCATTTCAATAATTTCATCGCCACCATTTACAGAAACAGGCACCACTTTCGGAGTCGTTTCATAAACTTGGTTTGAAATTTCATTTTTTGCAGGAATTAAATTTGATATTGATTGAGTCGTTTTTTTTCTACTTTCTATGTAAGATAGTATGTCTACTTTGGTGACTCTACCCTCTTTTCCTGAGCCAGCAATTGTTTCTAATTCAGAAATAGAGATGCCTTCTGTTTGAGCAATATTTCTCACTAAAGGAGAGTAAAATTTACCTGAATCAGAAGTTTTTCCAATTGGATTAGAAACAGCTTCAACAGCCTTTTCTATTGTTTTTTCAACTGCTAGCAGCTCTTCTGGTAAATTCGTGTCATTCTCTGTAGTACTTTCGATGCTTACCTCTTCTCCCTCTACCTCTATTACTGCAATTGTTTCTCCAACAGCGACCACATCATCTTTTTGAAACAAAACCTCTATTAAAGTTCCTGTTACTTCAGATGGAACTTCAGAATCTACTTTATCTGTAGCAATTTCAACAACGGTTTCATCTAATTCAACGATATCTCCAACTTCTTTTAACCAAGAAGTTATTGTTGCTTCTGCAACACTTTCTCCCATTTTCGGTAACTTCAATTCAAATCTCGCCATTGCTCTCCATTTTACAGAATGCAAAAATACTAAAAATCGTTGATTTCTTTATCTTTTTAGCGTTGAAAAATAAATAAAAAAAAAGAAGGTTTTTACAGTTTTCCTAAAAAAAATAAGTATTTAGTATTTTTTTTAATAAATAAACACACATTATAAGTAGATAGATGCTAATTACATAATTAAACCCAATCTCTAGGTTTTGCTAATACTTTTAATAATTTGACTTCTTCAGAATTTTCTTTTGGTTGATGATTGTATTTCCATTGAACAATTGGTGGTAAACTCATTAAAATACTTTCTATTCTACCATTTGTTTTAAGTCCAAAAAGAGTACCTCTATCATGTACCAAATTGAATTCTACATACCGCCCTCTTCGAACTTCTTGCCAATCTTTATTTGCTTTTGTAAATGAAATCTCTTTTCTTTTTTCAACAATAGGAACATATGAATCTAAAAAACTGTTTCCAACTTCAGACACAAAATTGAATCTATCATCCATTGAAAATTCATCCGTTTCTTTTAAATAATCAAAGAACAAGCCTCCAATACCACGCGCTTCATTTCTGTGTGAATTCCAAAAATAAGTATCACAGGTTTCTTTAAATTTTTGATGAAATTTTGGGTGATGTTTGTCACAGGACGATTTACAAACTGTATGAAAATGACGAGCATCTTCCTCGAATAAATAATAAGGTGTTAAATCTTGACCTCCACCAAACCATTGGCTTACGATATTTCCTACTTCGTCATACATTTCAAAATAACGCCAATTTGCGTGTACCGTTGGCACAAAAGGATTTATTGGGTGCAAGACCAAACTCAAACCACAGGCAAAAAAATTTCCTTCCTTTACCTTAAACTGATTTCTTAAAACTAGGGGCAACTCTCCATGAACGGCAGAAATATTTACGCCTCCTTTCTCAAAAATTGCTCCGTTTTCAATGACACGTGTTCTTCCTCCGCCTCCTTCTTCTCTTTCCCAAATGTCTTCTTCAAAACTTGCCAATCCATCAATTGCTTCTAATTTAGAAGTAATTTGGTCTTGTAAACTCTCTATGTATGCGTAGAATTTATTCTTCATATGAATAGGCTATTTCTGCAAGGTTTCTAAAGCCTTGTCTGTTTTAATTGTCCTTCTGCAAAAATAAAATGATTTGTATCATCAATATATTAATAGTCGCTTTAATTTTTATAAAAACAACGCTTCTTTGAAATAATTTCTTGATATGAAGAACACTTCTATTTCCTATAATCACTAATTATATTATGAGAAACTTTTATACTCCTTTACAGCATCAACAAATGCTTTCGCATTTTCTATGGGAATATTAGGTAAGATTCCATGACCTAAATTTACAATATATTTGTCTTTGCCAAATTCGTTAATCATTTGATGCACCATTTTCTTTATTTCTGCTGGCGGAGACAACAATCTTGAGGGATCAAAATTACCCTGTAAAGTGATATTTCCTCCTGATAAATAACGTGCATTTCTTGCAGAACAAGTCCAATCTACACCCAGAGCTGATGCACCTGATTTTGCCATGTCATTCAATGCAAACCAACATCCTTTTCCGAAAGCAATCACAGGAGTTTCGTCCTTTAAGGCATCAATAATTTGCTGAATGTATTGCCAAGAAAATTCTTGATAATCTACGGGAGACAACATTCCTCCCCAAGAATCAAATATTTGAACGGCGTTGACACCTGCTGCAACTTTTGCTTTTAAATATGCAATTGTGGTATCTGTTATTTTTTGCAACAAACGGTGGGCTACAACAGGATTTGTAAAACATAATTCTTTTGCTTTATCAAAATTCTTTGAACCTTGCCCCTGAACACAATAGCATAAAATAGTCCAAGGTGAACCTGCAAAACCAATTAAAGGAATCTCATCATTTAGTTTTTCTTTGGTTGCTTTTATCGCCTCCATCACATACCCTAAAGAAGTATGCACATCAGGAACAATTACGCGGTCTAAATCTTTTTGATTGCGAATAGGATTTGGTAAATACGGTCCAAAATTTGGTTTCATTTCCACTTCAATATTCATAGCTTGTGGAATTACTAAAATATCTGAAAACAAAATAGCCGCATCCATTCCGTATCTACGAATTGGTTGCACCGTAATTTCTGAGGCCAATTCTGGTGTTTGACAACGTGTAAAGAAATCGTATTTCTTTTTGATTACCTGAAACTCTGGCAAATATCTTCCTGCCTGACGCATCATCCAAACTGGTGGTCTGTCTACCGTTTCTCCTTTTAAGGCTCTTAAAAATAAATCGTTTTTTATCATGATTTAGCTTTTGACTATTGGTTGTTTGCTGTTTTTTAATCTATTTATTAATGCGTTGGATATTTTAGCATCCTTTTCAATTAGGAGCAAAAAAGTTAAAAACTAATTGCTACTTTTTCCATTGCTCTATCAACAGCCTTTGCTATTTTTTTAACATCTCTGTTTGAAATTGCGGATGACAAAAACCAAGCTTCAAATTGACTTGGGGGCAAAAACACCCCGTTTTTAATCATTTCCCAAAAGAACACGGCAAACTTTTTCGTATCAGAAGTTTGTGCTTCCTCAAAGTTGGTAATATTGTTTTTTGTGAAAAATGGATTCATCATAGAACCAAAACGATTCACCACTAAATCTACCTGGTATTTCTTGGCAGTTTCCAATAAAATAGTTTCTAAAATAGCCGCTGTTTTATTAAATTGATGATACGGATTTTGTCTTTTCAATTCTGTTAAGGTAGCAATCCCTCCAGCCATTGCAATTGGATTCCCACTTAAAGTTCCTGCTTGATACATTCCACCAAGCGGTGCAACTTCCTGCATAATTTCATTTCTAGCTCCGTAAGCTCCCACAGGAAAACCTCCACCAATCACCTTTCCTAAACAAGTAATATCTGCAGCTACTCCTAATAATTCTTGTGCTCCTCCAAATTTAGAACGGAAACCTGTCATTACTTCATCTGCAATTAGTAACGCGTCTTTTGTTTCTAGATATGCTTTCAATTCTTTTAAAAAATTGTGCTGCGGAATCACTACACCCATATTACCACAAATGGGTTCTATAATTACACCAGCAATATCATCATGTTCTGAAAAGTGTTTTTTAACACTTTCTAAATTATTATATTCCGCAATCAACGTATTTTTTACAGCGCCTTCCGGAACTCCTTTAGAACCTGGCAAACTCAACGTTGCTAGGCCTGAACCAGCGGCAACTAATAGGGAATCTTGGTGGCCATGATAACAACCTGAAAATTTTATAATTTTATCCTTGCCAGTATATGCTCTTGCTAAACGCACACCGCTTATAACTGCTTCGGTACCTGAGTTTACAAAACGGACTTTGTCCATCCCTGGAAAAGCATCACAAACTATTTTTGCTAATATGATTTCATTTTCGGTAGATGCCCCAAAAGAGTATCCATTTTTCAATGCTTTTTCAACTCCTTTTTGAACCTTTCTGTGGCGATGTCCTAAAATCATCGGGCCGTAAGAAAGTACTAAATCTATGTACTCGTTTCCATCAACATCGGTAATTTTACTTCCCTTTGCTTTTTTAATAAACAAGGGATTCCCTCCAACAGATGAAAAGGCTCTTACCGGAGAATTCACAGCTCCAACTAAATGTACCAATCCTTGTTCGTATAATTTTTGAGATTCTTTAAATTTCATTTTTAAAGCTTTTTACAATTCGCTTTACCTTATTAGCTAATTTCCAATAGGTAACTACTTAATGCTATTTATTTAATATTCTTGCAGCTTCTTTAGCAAAATAGGTAATAATAATATCTGCCCCTGCTCTTTTCATAGACAGCAAACTTTCCATCATTACTTTTTCACCATCAATCCAACCTTTCTCCGCAGCCGCTTTTACCATTGCATACTCTCCACTGACATTATAACAAGCAATAGGTCGGTCGAAATTATTTTTTAAATCTCTAATAACATCCAAATAAGACAAGGCTGGTTTTACCATTAAAATATCTGCTCCTTCTTGATCATCAAAAGTAGCTTCACGCATTCCTTCGTCTCTATTTGCAGGATCCATTTGGTAGGTTTTTCGGTCTCCAAAACTTGGCGTAGAATCTGCAGCATCTCTAAAAGGTCCATAAAAAGCGGAAGCATATTTTACCGCATATGCCATAATTGGTAAGTTGACAAAACCTGTGTTGTCCAACGATTCACGAATCATTGAAATCGTTCCATCCATCATTCCTGAGGGAGCAACCATATCGACTCCTGCTTTTGCATGAGAAATAACTTGTTTTGCAATATTCACCAAAGTAGCGTCATTATCAACATCGTTCTGATCTACTACACCACAATGCCCATGTGAAGTATATTCACAAAAACAAACATCTGTAATTACATATAAACTTGGATAATTTTTCTTAATAAAGCGAATTGCTTGTTGCATAATTCCTTTCTCATTCCAGGTTTCAGTACCTTCCTCATCTTTCTTTACAGGGATTCCGAATAATAATACTGCTGGAATATTTAAAGCAACAACTTCTTCTAATTCTTCAGAAATTCGATCCAAAGAAAAACGTTTAATTCCTGGCATAGAAACAATTTCTGTTGCGATGTTTTCACCTTCTTCTATAAAAAGTGGATAGATGAAATCGTCTACAGAAAGCCTTGTTTCTCTAACAAGTTTTCTAATCCCTTCTGATTTTCTAAGTCTTCTTGTTCTATACATTTTTAAGATTTTATACTTCTATAAGGTTTCTAAAACCTTGCAGAAACTAGGTTTTAGGATGTACTTTATTTAGAAAAATAAGTATTCACTAATTCTAGAACACTATCAACACTTGGCATATTTGCTACTACTACTTTGTCAAAATGTTTTCTTGCTGTTACTGCAGTAGTTTCTCCAATACAAAAAGCAACTTTGTCTGTTGTGTTTTTGATTAAATAACTCTCAATTCCTGAGGGACTGTAAAACAAAACTCCCGCAACGTCATCATCAATTTTCTCCGGACTTAACATGGTTTTATAAGCTTCTACTTCATTTACAACAATCCCTTTTGCTTGTAAAAGAGTAGGCAAAACATCCAATCTTAAATCACTACAAAAATAAGTGACTCCTTTAATTTCTAATTCTTTTGATAAATATGCTGCTAATTTCTCTGCGTTTTTTGCAACGTAGGCAACTTTGCCTATTCTATTTTCTATTAGCTTTTTTGTTCTTCTACCAACACAAAAAATATTCTTGAAATTCATTTCATCTTTTGTGAAAGAATTCAAAATTGCTTCTACACCATTTTGACTTGTAAGAATTACATTCTCAATTTCTTTTTTCATCACTTTAGGAGGAATTCTATTAAAACGAATTTTAATAAAATCGCTATCCTTGATACCAATTGTATGTGATATTGACTCTTTTTGAAGCTCAGAAAGTTTTTTAGTTGAATAAACCGTTTTTAAAAGAGTAAAAACAGCTTCATCTTCAAGCATCAACTGCTTTCCACCTCTATTAATAACATAATCTGCACAATCTTTTGCCAAAAACTTATGGCTCCCTAATTTTGCATTTTTTGCAACTCTAATTTTTTTTGAACCGTCTTTATTTAATAAAACAGCTTTAAAAGTTACTTCTTCAGTTCTTGCATCAACATAGGCCAAGGCTCCTATTGGAGCAGTACAACCACCTTCTAGTAAACGAAGGAACTCGCGCTCAACACCTACACAGACTTTAGTTTCGTAATGATTTAATTGCTCACAAGCATCTATTGAATACGTGTCATTCTCTAAAGCAGCGATCATAACTGCACCTTGGGCTGGCGCAGGAATCATCCATGGAAGATCTACGGTTTCTTCAGGTCTGATCCCAAGTCTCTCTAATCCCGCAGCGGCAAAAACAGCCCCATTCCAAGTTTCACTAGCCTCTAATTTTTCTAAACGTGTATTTACATTTCCTCTTAAATCCTCTACCTTATGAGTTGGATAGCGATTTAACCACATTGCTTTTCTTCTCAAACTTCCTGTAGCAATAATTCCTTTTGGCTCTCCAAAAAACTCTTCAGTACCTTTTAAAACTAAAATATCATTATAATTTCCGCGTTTTAGAACAGCAGCTTGCACAATACCCTCAGGCAAAGATGTGGGTACATCTTTTAAAGAATGAACAGCAATATCAATATCACCATTTAGCATCGCAATATCTAAGTTTTTAGTAAAAATTCCCGTAATTCCTAATTCATACAAAGGCTTATCTAAAACAAGATCTCCTGTAGATTTGATAGGGACCAAGACTGACTCGTATCCCAATTCTTTTAATTCTTTAAGCACTTTGTTTGCTTGCCAAAGCGCCAATTGGCTATCGCGAGTTCCTATTCTTATTATTTTTTGCATGGGGCTTGGGTTAAGATTTAAAAACCTTATTAATTACTTGAAGGCTTTGTGATACAGATGTTTCTTCATCTTTTAAATGTTTCACAAATTGAGTGGTTATTTTTTGAATAAAACGGGAAGTTAATATTTCTGCTTGACTTTCGTCAAAACCAGTAATTTTTTTCTTCTGAAAACTAATTTCATCGTTTTTAATATTTTCTAGTGATTGCTTTAAAGCAGCAATAGCGGGTGTAAATCTTCGATGATTTAACCACTCTTTAAACTCTGCTTTGTGCGTTTCTATAATTGCTTCTGCAAATGGAACTTCGTTTAAACGAACCGCTAACGTTTCATCCGTGATTTTAGAAAGTTCGTCTATGTTTACTATTGAAACGTTCTTAAAATCATTGACTTCTTTTGAAACATTTTCTGGCATAGACAAATCTAAAATCAACAACTCTTGATTGCTCCCAACATGTTCTTTTGTTATTGTTGGTTTATCTGCTCCTGTAGAAACGATTAAAACAGCTGCTTTTTTAATTTCTGCTGATAGGTTTTCAATCAAAGATTTCTTAATAGAAGGATGCTCCTTTATAAACTCTGTCGTTTTTTCTTGGGTTCTATTAATTAGACAAACTGATTTGTTTTCAGTATATTCTGCCAAGTTTTTACAGGTATGCCTCCCCATTTTACCCAAACCAAATACTAAAATATTTTTAGTATTGTAATCTGGTAAATTTTTGATGATATACTGAACAGCTGCATAAGAAACAGAAGTAGTTCCTGAACTTAATTTTGTTTCATTCTTAACCCGCTTACTTGCCTGTAAAACACAATTCACCAAACGCTCTGTGTAAGCATTTGTCGTTTTTATTTTTTTTGCCAATTTATAAGCGTATTTCAATTGGCCTACAATTTCATAATCTCCTAAAATCTGACTATCTAAACCAGTACCAATTCGAAACAAATGATGCACTGCTTCTTTGTCTTTTTGGATGCTACAAATCGTATTAAATTCCTTTACGTTACCCTCCGAAAAATCGCACAATAATTCAATCAACAAACAAGGACGTTTTGCAAAACCAAAAATTTCAGTTCTATTACAAGTCGAAATTATAAAAATAGAAGTAACCCCTCTGGTCTTCGCAGCTTTTAGAAGAGCGATTTGATTTTCTGTGGATACAGAAAACTTCCCGCGTATTTCTGCTTCAGCCTTTTTATAGCTTACACCAATATTATAAAAATGTTCTTGTCCTAATTCCTCCATAAATATTCAAAAGATGTAGCAAAAATAAAAACTTCAATAAGATAAAAATGTCGCTCAAAGGACTTTTAATAACGTTCTATGTTTTTTCCTTACTATTTTTTGATAAAAAGTATAAAAACCCTTATTTTTGTATCATTAACAGCTTTTACATTGTTTTTATATAGAATGGTTCTAAATAGAAACAACTTCAAAAATAGAGAAATATATGTTTAAAAATGTCGGAGAAAGTTCTTTAGATGAAATTACATTAGAAAAAGGGTTTTATGTGCTTCATTTTCAGAACGAAAGCGATAAGATACAACACTTTGAAAGAGAAATTGACAGCTCATTTCTGCAAATGCATTTTTGTTTGCGTGGAAATTCAAAATTTTTATTTAACAATGGTTCTTATTCCTTTGATGTTTTAGATAACAGAACTATTCTCCTCTATAATCCGCAAAGAATATTACCCATCAATTTAGAAATTCAACCAAAAACAACCTTGGTTTCTTTATTAATTTCTATTGAAAAATTTCACTCCTTATTTTCTAAAGAAGCTGGATACATTCCTTTTTTAAGTGATGAAAATAGCAATCGAAAATTTTATGATGACACAGAAATAAAACCAACAGTTGGTATCGTTTTACAGCAGATCATAAATTCTAATATCAATAGCGCTATAAGAGAATTATATGTAAAAGGAAAAATTTACGAATTACTAAGCCTCCATTTTCAAAAAGAAGAAAATGTAGACACAGAATATTGCCCTTTTTTAGTGGATGAACAAAATGTACTGAAAATTAGAAAAGCAAAAGATATTATTATTTCGAGAATGTCTGAGCCTCCAAGTTTGCAAGAATTAGCAACAGAAATAGGTTTAAATTTAAAAAAGCTAAAGGAAGGCTTTAAACAAATTTATGGCGATACTGTTTATAGTTTTTTATTTGATTACAAAATGGAACATGCTCGAAAACTACTAGAAAGCAATCAATACAACGTAAATGAAGTTGGTTTGCAAGTTGGCTATAGTACTGCAAGTCATTTTATTGCAGCATTTAAAAAGAAGTTTGGCACAACGCCAAAGAAGTATGTAATGAGTTTAAAGTCATAAATTCAATATTTTTAGAAACAAGAACAAAGCCTTTGGAACAATTATCACATTACGACATACAAAATAAGCAACAAGAATTTCCAATAACGATTGTGTGCGACGCAATTCGAACCCCTGAAAATATTGGAATGTGTTTTCGAATTGCTGAAAGTTTTGGAGTGAAAAAAATATATTTCCATGAAGATTCACCTTCGATAGAGAATAGAATTGTAAAAAAGACGGCTAGAAATACGGTGAGTCAAATTAAACATGCTGTTTATAAAGATTTTAGAGAAATTATTCCTCAATTAAAAGCAGAAGGCAACACTATTATTGGAATAGAAATTACTGATAAAAGCATCAAGATTCAAGATTTTGATTTTAAAATAAATGAAAAAATCGTCTTACTTTTGGGAAGTGAAAGAAATGGAATTGAAAATATAAATTTAGTAGATAAAACAATTGCAATACCAATGTATGGAAGAAATTCATCTATGAACGTAATACATAGTTTGGCGATTACTTTGTATGAAGTTACGAATCAATTATCCCATCCTGATCTTCCCTAAAGCAAAGAATACATTGTGGGAGAAAGATAAATTTGAATTTATTTAGCATTTAAATAGAATGAGGTTTTAAAATAAATAAAGAATATTATAAATATATAATAGTTAATTAATACAACAATTTCTTCCCTAAGGGAAGATTAAGAATAGAATATGAAAGGAATATTATTAAATAATTTAGGATCACCAGACTCAACAGACACAAAAGATGTAAAAAAGTATTTGGGAGAATTTTTAATGGACGAACGCGTGATTGACATTCCTTTTTGGAAACGCTGGATATTGATTAAAGGAATTATCTTAAAAATTAGACCTAAAAAATCAGGGACTGCTTACAAGAAAATCTGGTGGAAAGAAGGTTCACCTCTAGTCGTAATTTCAGAAAGGTTTGCAAAGAAAGTAAGGGATAAAATGGATATTCCTGTTACTTTGGCAATGCGTTATGGTTCTATGTCTATGGAAAAAGGAATTAAAGAATTAACAGATCAAGGAGTTACAGAAATTATGTTGGTTCCTTTATACCCGCATTATGCAATGTCTTCTTATGAGACGGTCGTAGTTCAGGCGGAAGAAATTTTGGCAAACAAATACCCTGAAGTAAAACTAGACACTTTACCTCCCTTCTATAACAAACCAGACTATATAAAAGCGATGAGCGACAATATTGCAAAGCACTTAAAGGGATTTGAATATGACCATGTTTTGTTTTCTTATCACGGAATTCCAGAACGTCATATTAGAAAATCTGACCCCACAAAAAGTCACTGTAAACTAGATGGTTCTTGTTGTGAACGCAATTCTGTAGCGCACTATACATGTTACAGACATCAATGTTTTGAAACAACAAAAGGAATTGCAAAACAGCTAGGTTTTGATGAAACAAATCATAGTAATTCATTTCAATCTCGCCTGCTAAAAGACCCTTGGTTAAAACCATATACTGATTTTGAGCTGGAAAAATTTCCAGAAATGGGCAAGAAAAAAGTGGCGGTAATAACACCTGCTTTTGTTGCTGATTGTTTAGAAACTTTAGAGGAAATTGCCATGGAAGGAAAAGAAGATTTCTTAGAAGCCGGTGGAACTCACTATAAACACATCCCTTGTATGAATGATAATGACGATTGGGTAGATGTGATGGTTTCTTGGTTGAATGCGTGGAAGCATAAAAGTTAGCTATTGGCGGTTAGTGGTATTAAATAAAATGTATTTTTTTTTAATCATTTAATAATAAATTATGGATTTCCTATACGTAAAAGCATTACACATTATCTTTGTTGTTACTTGGTTTGCAGGATTATTTTATATTGTCCGCTTATTTATTTACAGTGTAGAAGCTGAAAAAAAAGAGGCGCCTGCAAAAGAAATTCTACAAACTCAATACAAATTAATGAGCAAACGCTTATGGTATATCATTACTTGGCCATCAGCTATTTTAGCAAGTTTTTTTGCTTTTTGGATGTTGTATAAAAATCCATACTATTTAGAAATGCCCTGGATGCATATTAAATTAGCTTTTGTATTGGCATTGTATTTTTACCATTATTCATGTCAAAGAATATACTCTCAACTGCAAAATAACATTGTCAAATACTCCGCTTTAAAACTAAGAATCTGGAATGAAGTTGCAACCATCATTCTTTTTGCTGTCGTATTTTTAGTAACACTAAAAAGTGCTATTAATTGGATTTGGGGTGTAGTAGGTATTTTACTTTTTGGTATTTTACTGATGCTCGCTGTTAGACTCTATAAAAAAATTAGAGAAAAAAAAACATGGGAAAAAGCAGAGAAAGAAGTTTTGGAGGGAGAATAGTTACAGTCTCAGTCGAACACTGCTTACTGGGAGTGCTTACTGTAAACTACCTACTGATACTCTGTTCAAAAGGTATTCTATTCACAATAGATCTTCCAAGAGTGACTTCATCTGCATATTCTAATTCATCACCCACAGAAATACCGCGTGCAATTGTGGAGGTTATGATTTCAAATTTTTCTATTTGTTTAAAAATATAAAAATTGGTTGTATCTCCTTCCATTGTTGAGCTTAAAGCAAAAACAAGTTCCTTTATTTTTCCGTTTTCTATTTTATGAACCAACGATTCTATCTGTAAATCTTGAGGTCCAATTCCTTCAATAGGAGAGATTTTCCCTCCCAAGACATGATACAAACCATTGAACTGAGAGGTGCTTTCAATTGCCATTACATCACGAATATCTTCAACAACACAAACAATTTCAGCGTTTCTTTTGGGGTTATTACAAATATCACAGATCGCTGTATCAGAAATATTATGGCACTTTTCGCAGGTTTTTACATCATTCCTAAGATGCAACAAAGCCTCAGATAAAAACTTTGTATTCTCAGCAGGTTGCTTTATTAAATACAACACCAAACGCAATGCAGTACGCTTTCCAATCCCTGGTAAACGAGACACTTCGTTTACAGCATTTTCTAAAAGTTTAGATGAAAAATCCATAGTTGGCAAAATTACGAATTATCAATTAATTAAGTATTATAAATCACGAATTACGACGCGGAAAATTACACTTTATTTTTAGGAATGCTTTTTTTAATTTAAAACATATAATTTTGCTATTTCCTACTCCTTAAGCGCTAAAAATTCTATATTCGTAACTCCTATTTTGAATATTCATAAAATCACCTATGCAACCACTTCATATTATAATCCTAATTGTCAGTTATTTTTCTGTATTGATTTTAATTTCATTTATTACAAGTAAATCTGCAAACAATACTACATTTTTTAAGGCTGATAATTCTTCGCCTTGGTATTTAGTGGCTTTTGGTATGATTGGTGCTTCACTTTCTGGCGTTACATTTATCTCAGTTCCTGGTTGGGTAGAAGATGCAAATATGAGTTATTTCCAAATGGTTTTAGGCTACGTTGTTGGCTATGCATTTATTGGATTCGTATTACTCCCACTCTATTATCGGTTAAATTTAACATCCATTTACACCTATTTACAAGACCGATTTGGAACCTATTCTTATAAAACTGGAGCTAGTTTTTTCTTACTTTCGAGAACAATCGGAGCGGCTTTTCGATTATTTTTAGTAGCAAATGTGTTACAAATAATTTTATTTGATGCCTATGGAGTTCCTTTTTGGGTAACCGTCTCCATTACTATTTTATTAATTTGGCTATACACTTTTAAAGGTGGTATAAAAACAATTGTTTGGACGGACACTTTGCAAACATTATTTATGTTAATTGCTGTAGGAGTCTGTATTTATACGATTTCGAGTGAAATGGGAATAGATAACTTGTTTGCCTATGTAGCAGATAGCGAACTATCAAAAACCTTTTTTTTTGAGGATGTAAATGCTGGAAATTACTTTTGGAAACAATTTTTAGCAGGTGCTTTTATTGCTGTTGTAATGACAGGTTTAGACCAAGATATGATGCAGAAAAACTTAACCTGCAGAAACTTAAAAGACGCACAAAAAAATATGTTTTGGTTTACAATCGTGTTAGTGATTGTCAACTTTTTCTTTTTAGCGTTGGGGGTTTTACTAACCGATTACGCAAAACAAAACGGAATTGACGCGCACAAAGATCAACTCTTTCCAATTATTGCAACCAAAGGAACTTTAGGCTTGGCAACGGCCTTATTCTTCTTACTAGGTCTAATTGCTGCGGCATACTCTAGTGCAGACTCGGCCTTAACTTCTTTAACGACATCCTTTAGTATCGATATCTTAGAAATTGACAAAAGGAAAAACAAAAGTGAGCAAGAAAAAATCAGAAAGAAGATTCATATTCTTTTCTCTTTTGTATTAATAGCCACCATACTAATCTTTAAATATTTTATTGCCGACACCAGTGTAATTGCCAAAATATTCACATTTGCAGGTTATACATACGGATCTCTGTTAGGTTTATATGCTTTTGGATTGTTTACAAAACTAAAAGTGAAAGATAAAATGGTGCCTGCAATTTGTATCATTGCACCAATTCTAACCTTAATAATTAGTTATTATTCTAAAGAAAAATTAGGATTTGATTTTGGTTTTTTTGTACTGGTTTTAAATGGATTTTTAACTTTTGTTGGATTGTATCTATTTAAAAGATAACTATGAAAAAAACGATTTCTATCATTGGAGGCGGATCTGCATCCCTATTTTTAGCAGCTTTTTTGGATGTTGAAAAATTCGAAATTACTATTTATGAAAAAAATAAAACTGCTGGTAGAAAATTTTTAGTTGCTGGAAAAGGTGGTTTTAATTTGACACATTCAGCACCAATTCTTGAATTAACGAAACAGTATACTCCAAACGATTTTTTAAAAGATTCGCTATTAAGTTTTACAAATGATGATTTTAGAGATTGGTTAAAAACGATAGGGATTCCCACTTATATTGGAAGCAGTAAAAGAGTCTATCCAAAAGAAGGTATAAAACCAATTACAGTTTTAAACACCCTTCTAAATCATTTAAAAGGAAAAGGAATTATTTTCAAATATGAACATACTTTTTCAGATTGGAATGCTGAAGACAATTTAATTGTTAATGATAAAATTATCTCGTCGGATTACAGTGTTTTTTCTTTGGGTGGCAAAAGTTGGAAGATTACAGGTTCTGATGGAAGTTGGTTGGAAAAATTTCAGAAAAAAGGAATAAAAACAGCCCCTTTTGAAGCTTCAAACTGTGCTTTTCATATTAATTGGAAATCGGAATTTATCAGTCAAAATGAAGGGAATCCTTTAAAAAATATTGCGATCTATTGTTCTGACAAAATGCAAAAAGGAGAAGCAGTAATTACCAAATTTGGATTAGAAGGAAATGCTATTTATGGTTTAAGTCCGTATATTAGAGAACAATTAAAAACACACAAAAAAGCAATTATTTATATTGACTTTAAACCAACATTGACTTTAAAAAATGTAGCTGCTAAAATAGTAAATTCAACCTTTAAAAACACCACTCAAGTATTAAAGAAGGAATTAAAACTAAGCAATTCGCAAGTTCAGTTATTAAAAACACAACTTTCTAAAGAAGTCTATTTGGACTCAGAGCTGTTATCAAAACAAATTAAAAGATTCCCTTTAGAAATTATGGCTTTAGGACCTTTAGAAGCAGCAATTTCTACTGTTGGCGGAATTGATTTAAACGCTGTTGACGCGAATTATGAACTGTATAAAATTACTAATCAGTTTTGTATTGGAGAAATGCTAAATTGGGACGCACCCACCGGCGGGTATCTATTACAGGCTTGTGCAAGTTCGGGTGTTTATCTGGCAAAATATTTAAATAAAAAATAATAAAAACTCCATTTTATAGTGTTTGTACTCTTAAAATAATCTGTATTTTTACTCTAACCAACGAAACAAAATGTCAAAAGACTTAAGTAATTATCGTAAATCATACGAAAAGCAAGAACTTTTAGAAAGTAATTGTCCAGAAAACCCAATAGAATTATTTCAATCTTGGTTTACAA
>CATITK010000046.1 GCA_949545755.1 Polaribacter sejongensis
AAAAAATCGGTTGCAATATTAAAACCCAAATCGTATATTCGCCTACTGAAATTAAATAAACGACGTATGGCAGTTTTATCAAAAATTAGAGAACGCTCAATGTTCTTAATCATTATAATTGGTTTAGCACTTTTTGCTTTTGTATTAGATCCTTCTACTTTAGGAGATTTTTTCAACTCAAGTAAGGTGAATGAAATCGGAGAAGTAAATGGAGAATCAATCTCAAGAGAAGAGTTTTCTGCAGCAATAGAAACTTACAAGCAACAAGCAGGAAATGGTGTTTCTGAAATGCAAGCAAGTAAAACTGTATGGGACAATATTGTTAGAAAAAAAATCTATCAAAATCAGTTAACAGAAGCAGGAGTTACTGTTGGTGAAACTGATATTTGGAACGAAGTTATAAATGCTTCCTCAGTTAAAAATAATCCTCAATTTTTAAATGAAGCGGGTTTATTTGACGAAACAAAATTCAAACAATTCTTAGCAGACACCAAAGAGAATAACACACAAATGTGGGGTGCTTGGTCTAATTATATAAATCAAATTAGAGACAACACAGAAAAAAACACTTACAATAATTTAGTAACTGCGGGTCTTGGAGCTTCTTTAAAAGAGGGAGAATTTAAACACTTTGTAGAAAATACAAAGCTAAATGCACAATTTGTGTTTGTTCCTTATACAACGATTGCTGATAGCTTAGTAGCCGTTTCTAAATCAGAAATAAAGGCTTATATCAATGAAAATGCAAAGAACTTTCAAGTTGATGCATCTAGAGATATCTCTTATGTTAAATTTAATATTAAGGCAACTGCAGCTGATGAGAACGCAATTAAAGACGAGGTTGCTGGTTTCATTGAAGATTTTAAAAGTACTTCCAATGAGAAAGAATTTTTAAGCGAAAATGATGCCGATACAAATATTGATGAAAAATTTCAATTTGAAAGCGCTGTTAATAAAACCGTAGCTTCAACTATTTTTAAAGGTACGAAAGGGGCTGTTTTTGGACCTTATAAAGACCAAGGGTATTTTAAAATTTCAAAAATTACGGCCGTTTCAAAAATGCCAGATTCTGCAAGAGCAAGTCATATTTTAATTCCTTTTGTTGGTGCACAAAGAGTTGCTCCAGACGTAACAAGAACAGAAGAAGAAGCTAAAAAATTAGCGGACAGTATCTTGAAAGTTGTGAAAAGAAATCGTAGAAAATTTGAAAAATTAGCGAAAGATCTTTCTTCGGATAAAGGCTCTGGCGCTAAAGGTGGAGACTTAGATTGGTTTACATATACAAGAATGACTCCTAAATTTAGAGATTTTGCTTTTGAAGGTAAAAGAGGAGATATTGGGGTTGTTAAAACACCATTTGGATACCATATAATTAAAATTGATGGACAAAAGAACAGACAAACAGTTTTGAAATTAGCCACTTTTGGAAGAAAAATAATTGCTTCCGAAGCGACAGAAAACACTGTTTTTCAAAAAGCAGGACAATTTGCTTTGGCAGTATCTAAAAACAAAAAGTTTTTCGATATCGCGAAAGAAAATAAGTACGTAACCCAACCCGCAATTGGTTTAAAAGTTTTGGATGAAAATGTTCCTGGTTTAGGAAATCAAAGACAAATTATTTCTTGGGCTTTTGGTCGCGATACAAAAATTACAGATTTTAAAACCTTTGATTTAGAAGGAAGTCACGTGGTGGCTTTTGTAACTGCTAAAACAGCAAATGGACTATTGTCTGCAACAAAAGCAATCAATAGTGTTCGACCAACCTTGATCAATGAAAAGAAAGCAACATTAATTGCGAATACATTTACTGGGAGCACTTTAGAAGAGATATCTAAAGAAAACAACACCATTGTTAGAAATGGAACAGGGGTTACTTTAAAAAGCCCAACATTGTCTGGAGCAGGTTCTGAACCTAAAGTTGTAGGTGCAATGTTTCATGCAACAGCAAATAAAGTATATAAAAACATCGCAGGAAATAAAGGTGTCTATGCATTTAGGTTAACCAATAAAGAAACCCCAACAGCTTTGCCAAACTATGAAGCTATGAGAAATACAATTTCTAGAGGTAGAAAAACAAAAACAACTGTAATTTATGAAGCGATTAAGAAAGCTTCAGAAGTTGTAGATACTAGAGCAAACTTATATGTTGGTAACTAACAGTTAAGATTTTATACCAATTTAATTTATTTAAACTAGAATTCGATTGATTCCGCTTTTGAGCGGAATCAATCGAATTCTTAGTTTCCAAGAGTAGTGTTTATAAACACAATGTCACTTCGAGTGAATCTTTTTCAGGAATTTTGTATTGAGAAGTTTTTGATACGACTATAATCCAACTTATTTTAAAATAAAATTCCGCCCAAAGGCAGAATTAATCGAATTAATATCGTTAAATAGTAGCATTTATAAACCCAATGTCACTCTAACCGACATTGGGAAAGTTGTTTTATATCTATATGTTATTTCTATCCATTCATTGAGATTAAAAACTCATCATTATTTTTAGAAAATTTAATTCTCTCGTTAATGAATTCCATTGCTTCTATAGGTTTCATGTCTGCAAGGTATTTACGTAAAACCCACATACGTTGAACTGTTTTAGCATCTAATAATAAATCATCTCTTCGAGTAGAAGATTTAATCAGATCAATAGCAGGATAAATTCTTCTGTTAGAAATATTTCTATCCAACTGTAATTCCATGTTCCCAGTTCCTTTAAATTCTTCAAAAATTACTTCGTCCATTTTAGAACCCGTCTCTGTAAGCGCAGTTGCAATAATTGTCAATGAACCTCCATTTTCAATATTTCTTGCAGCACCAAAGAAACGTTTTGGTTTGTGTAATGCGTTGGCATCAATACCCCCAGAAAGTATTTTTCCAGATGCAGGAGCAACGGTATTATAGGCTCTTGCCAAACGAGTAATTGAATCCAAAAGAATTACCACATCATGACCACATTCAACCAAACGTTTTGCTTTTTCTAAAACAATATTTGCAACTCGTACGTGTTTGTCTGCTGGCTCATCAAAAGTAGAAGCAACCACCTCACCACGCACATTACGCTTCATGTCTGTTACCTCTTCTGGACGTTCATCTATCAATAAAACAATTTGATATACCTCAGGATGGTTTGCAGCGATCGCATTTGCCACATCCTTTAATAACATTGTTTTACCTGTTTTAGGCTGTGCTACAATCATACCACGCTGCCCTTTTCCTAAAGGAGAAAACAAGTCGATAATTCTCGTTGATAAAGAACTTCCTTTTTCTGCTAAATTGAATTTTTCTTGTGGAAATAACGGCGTTAAATGCTCAAAAGAAACTCGATCTCTAACAATATTTGGGTTCAATCCATTAATTTTTGAAACTCTAATTAAAGGGAAATACTTTTCACCTTCTTTTGGTGGTCTCACATTTCCTTTAACAGTATCTCCAGTTTTTAGACCAAATAATTTAATTTGAGATTGAGAAACATAAATATCATCAGGGGACGATAAATAATTATAGTCAGAAGAACGTAAGAAACCATAACCATCGATCATCATTTCTAAAACGCCTTCGCTTTCTATAATGCCGTCAAACTCGAAATCTGGGTCTTTATATTTATTATTAGATTTATTACCATTACTTTTACTAGAAGGACTCTTGTCTCTGTTTTGGTTATTGTTTTTGTGCGTCGCATTGTTTTTATTCGGATGCGGTTTGTTCAGTTTATTCACAGGTTTTTGTTCCCTCTTTTCTACCTTTGGTTTAGAAAGAACACTCTCGTTCTTCTCTATACTTTGAACCTCTTTATTTACAAGCGGTGTTTTTGGTGGTCTTGGAGCAGGTTTTGTGCGTTCAATAACAGCAGTATCTGCTGTCTTTTCGTTCTTTTGAGCGTTTTCTAAAACGGGAACGTTCGTTGCAATTTTATTTTTTTCAACAATGGGTCTGTTTTCAATAGCCATCGGTTTTACTATTGCTGGAGCTTTTTTAACAACACGTTTTCTTCGAAGCTTTTCTGTTTTCTCAATCTCCGTTTTTTTAGGAGTTGATGTCTCTGCTACTTTTGAAGGACTTGCAGCCTGCGTGTCTAGAATTTGATACACTAAATCTAATTTTTTTAATTGACTTGTTTTCTCAAGACCAATTGTTTTGGCAATACCTTGTAATTCTGCAAGGGTTTTTGCTTTTAGTTCTGATATTTCGAACATTATAAAATTGTTAAGTTAAATATGAATCTTTGTAAGATATGCGAGTTTTTTTGAATTGTGCTATAAAGTATAGTTCTACAAAATAGCTTTTGATGTGGTAATTATACAACAAATATATACAATTTTTTTTTAGTTGAGGGTTTTCTTTTTAAAAAAGAATGTCCTACTTTTGTGCTACTATAAATTACAAATGATTCAAAGAATACAAACAATATATTTATTATTGGCTTCTATTATTTCTGGAGTACTCATTTTTGTCTTTAATTTGTGGAAGTCTATTGAAAAAAATATTTTTGCTTTTGACTTATTACATAGTGAATCCTATTTATTAAAGGGAATTCCTATTTCATTTATAGTATCGGCGCTGTTAGCTTTTGTAGCAATTTTTATATTTAAAAATAGAAAGTTACAATTTGTGATTGGCCGATTGACAATTTTGATAAACCTTATTTTATTAGGAGTATTGATTTATGTATCGCTAACGTTACCTGGAGAGGCTGCTGTTTCTGAGAAAGGTATTGGGATGTTCATACCTGTTTTGGCTATTTTGCTTCTTGTTTTGGCAAATAAAGCGATTAAAAAGGATGAAGATCTTGTAAAATCTGCAGATAGATTGCGATAAAACTAACATCTTAGTATATTTAGTGCGAAAAAAAACCGAGAATTTATTTCTCGGTTTTTTGTTTTCTGTAATTTTTGAATTGAACCCAAAGTAATTGTAGAAAGTTATAGAAAAAACAGACTAATTTCTTATAGCGAGTTCAATAATTTCCATATTTTTCACTTCACCATTATCAAGTTCAAAACGCAACATGGTTCTGACTTTATGAAACCCATAGTTTCCTGCAGCACCAGGATTTAAGTGTAGCAAATTAAGCTTCTTGTCATATTGCACTTTTAAGATATGAGAATGTCCAGCAATGAAAATTTTTGGGGGGTTTAATTTTATTTCATCACGAATTCTTTGATTGTACCTATTTGGATATCCGCCAATGTGGGTCATCCAAACAGACACTTTTTCAATCTCAAATTTTAAGTCTAACGGAAATTCCAATCGTGCATCCGCACCATCAATATTACCAAAAACAGCTCGCAATGGTTTTAGCTTTTTTAGGCTATCAGTTACTGCCAAATCACCAATATCTCCTGCATGCCATACTTCATCTGCTTGCTTTACAAACTTTAAAATTTGAGCGTCAATAAAACTGTGTGTATCAGACAATAATAGAATTTTCTTCATGTAAAAAAATAAGAATAAAAGTTTAGGGCTTCTATTAGGTTCAAAAGTAATCATAACAAAATAAATTCCGTAATTTTGAGAGCTACAAAAAAACATATTTTCTTGAGGTATTTTATAGAACTTTCTTATAACGGGAAAAATTATCATGGTTGGCAGATTCAACCGGATGTAATTTCTGTGCAAGAAAAACTCAACAAAGCTGTGAGCACCATCTACCAAGAAAAAATAGAAGTTGTAGGAGCAGGAAGAACAGATACCGGTGTACATGCATCGCAAATGTTTGCTCATTTTGATACAGAAAGAACCTTAGAAGGGGATGTTCCTTATAAATTGAATTCCCTTTTACCTAATGAGATTGTTGTCTGCAAAGTGTTTTCTGTTGCGGATGAAAAACATGCTCGGTTTTCTGCAGTTAGCAGAAGTTATGAGTATAAAATATGGTTAGGTAGCAATCCTTTTTTATTGGATTTTTCATGGCAAGTTCCTACTCAGAATATAAATGTTGACCGCATGAACGAAGCGGCAAAACTATTATTAAACTATACAGATTTTCAAACTTTTTCTAAAGTAAAGACAGATGTGTACACCTATAATTGTGATATTACAGAAGCTGTTTGGAAACAAAATGGTCAGGAACTCATTTTTTATATTTCAGCAAATCGTTTTTTAAGAAATATGGTGAGAGCAATCGTTGGCACGCTTATAGATGTTGGTATGGGTAAAATTTCGATTGCGAAATTTAGCGAAATTATAGAGAGTAAAAATAGAAGTAATGCAGGTTTATCAGTTCCTGCAAAAGGGTTATTTTTAACAAACATAAAATATTAGGTTTTGGGAAGTAAAACAGGAAAAGCTTTTGATTTACAAATTTTTTTAAGACTCATGTCTTTTGCAAAACACTATAAATTAAATTTTTTTATAGCAACAACTTCTACGATTTTATTGGCTTTAGTTTCATTGATAAACCCCTATTTAGTCAAAGAAACTGTAGATAAATACATTTCAGAAAAAGACACTGAAGGACTCGTTAACAACGTGATGCTAATGTTTGGAGTAGTGTTTCTCGAAGTATTACTGCGTTTTGTATTTATCTATTTTGCAAATTGGGTTGGACAACATATTATTAGAGACATACGAGCAAAAACTTTCCGACATATTTTGCAATTTAAAATGTCTTATTTCGATAAAAATTCTGTTGGGAAATTAGTAACTAGAGTCGTTTCTGACATTGAAACAATTGCTGCTTTTTTTAGTAGTGGCGTTTTTACAATTGTAAGTGATATTTTGCAAATGTTTGCTGTTGCAGCGCTAATGTTTTACTTCAATTGGAAACTAGCTTTGATTGCCTTAGCAGTATTGCCAATTTTAATTTATGCAACAAGAATTTTTCAAAAAGCAATAAAAGCAACATTTCAAGAAGTAAGAAATCAGGTCGCAAATCTAAATGGGTTTGTACAAGAAAGAGTTACCGGAATGAAAATTGTGCAACTCTTTAACAGAGAAAAAATAGCATATAAAAATTTTAATGAGATTAATAATAAACACAAAGAAGCCTACGTAAAAACCATTTGGTATTTTTCAATTTTCTTTCCAATAGCAGAAATTTTATCCTCGATAGGTATCGGTTTAATTGTCTGGTTTGGAAGCAAACAAATTATTGGTGGTTCCGTTCCTGGACCCGGAACAGTAATGGCTTTTGTGCAAATGGCACAAATGTTATTTAGGCCCTTACGTCAAATTGCAGATAAGTTTAACCAATTACAAATGGGAATCGTTTCTGGAGAACGTGTTTTTAAGATCATTGATACCCAGAGTAGTATTGTTAAAAACGGAACGATTAAAGCTGAAAAATTAAAAGGTCATATCAATTTTAAAGAGGTTCGATTTAGTTATATCAAAGGCGAAGAAGTTCTAAAAGGAATTTCTTTGAACGTAAAAAGCGGACAAACCGTTGCAATTGTTGGTGCTACAGGAGCAGGAAAATCAACCATTATCAACTTAATAAATCGTTTTTATGAAATAGATCATGGGAAGATTTGTGTTGATGCGGTTTCTATAAACGAGTATACTTTAGAAAGTTTAAGAAATCAGATTGCGGTGGTTTTACAAGATGTCTTTTTATTTTCAGATTCAATATTGAACAATATTACTTTAAAAAATGAAAAGATTTCTTTGGAGGATGTCATCAAAGCAGCAAAACAAATAGGAATTCACGATTTCATCATGACACTTCCTGGAGGTTATCAATACAACGTAAAAGAACGCGGAGTAATGCTATCTTCTGGTCAAAGGCAATTAATTGCTTTCTTGCGCGCATATGTTAGCAAGCCAAGTATTTTAATCTTAGATGAAGCGACTTCTTCCGTAGACTCCCATGCAGAACAAATGATTCAATATGCGACAGAAACAATTACTAAGGGAAGAACATCGATTGTTATTGCACATCGATTAGCAACCATTAAACAAGCAAACAAAATTATTGTGATGGACAAAGGCCTTATCGTTGAAGAAGGGACACATCATGAGTTGTTAG
The DNA here is from genome assembly GCA_949545755.1 of Polaribacter sejongensis. GTDB lineage: Bacteria > Bacteroidota > Bacteroidia > Flavobacteriales > Flavobacteriaceae > Polaribacter > Polaribacter sejongensis_A. The sequence goes on from CATITK010000046.1 coordinate 7,970, forward strand.
GCAAAGCAGAAGGGTACTATAAGAATTTGTATGACAAACAGTTTAGCTTAGAAAGTTTTTCGTAATCTGAGTTCGGTTATTAATGATTCAATAAAGGGTTCTCATAAGATTTTATAGTTATTGAAAGTATGACACCGTTAAGGTTCAAAAAGTCTTTTTGACCAATAAGTCATTTTTATACTCAGGGAAGGGTTTTAGTGAAAAAAATTGGAATAGTGATTTAGATTATAGGTAAATTGAAATACTTAAAATAATGCAAACAACAAAACTTACTTCTCAAAGTATATTGCCTCTTACCTGTTCTCGTTCGGGAACCTGTTGTTTTGGCAAAGCAGTAATGTTGAACCCATGGGAATTACGAAGTTTAAGTAAAGAGAAAAAAATTACTTCGAGAGCTTTTCGTGATCTTTACTGTGAATTTGGTGGTATTCGATTACGTTTTAACGGAAAATCAGATAAAAAAGGGCAACAAGCGTGCAGTCAATTTGTTGATAATATTGGTTGTAGTGTTCACTTGGGGAGGCCGCTAGCCTGTCGTTTGTATCCTTTAGGTCGTCAGATACAATTTGAGACTGCACACTATATGTACGAAGGTGATAAATTTCCCTGTTTGACAGACTGTGCTGAAGTATTAGAGTTGCCCAAACTTAGTGTTGGTGACTATCTTAAAGGACAGAAAGCAGCTCCTTTTGAAAAAGCGCAAGATGCATATTTAAGGATTATGCAGAACATTGCTGACATCTCTTTTGAATTACTTTTAGACTCTGGCTTGGCTGCCTCTGGAGAAAAAAAGACACTTGCCGTATGGAGGGTCATAGGAAATGAACTTCCTGAAATAGTCGCAGAAAGAATAGGTACAGAATGGATGGATTGCTTAATGATTCCCGAAATTAATGATGCTATTGAGAGCCCCATTACTTTTGCGAAAAAACACAATGATTTATTAATGTTGAAAGCCCAAGAAAAATTTGGAAACTTAAAAACAACCCAGGAACTTCATGAAGCCTCTATTTTATTATATAGTGTCGCATTGCATTTGGCGAGAAGCATAGGAGCAGACACAAAAGGGATTTCGGAACATTGGATTGCTACAGCAAAGAGCCATGGAGCTCTAGAATAGTCTTTTAAGAATCTATTAGACAAAGAGCACAACCTCCATATTTTCAATTTGTATCTGAGTTTTTATAAATGCTAATTTTCTTGTTTCCATTGTTTATAACCACCCAAAATAGTATAGGCTTCATATCCTTTTTCCTGTATTTTTTTGACTGCTTTTTCGCTTCTTCCTCCGCTTTTACAGTAGATATAAACCGCTTTATTTTTGTCTAATTTTGAAACAAGTGTATCTACAAAATGAACATCAAAATAATTGATAAAAAGAGCTGTTTCTATAAAACCTCCTTCGATCTCTTTTGGTGTTCTTACGTCTATTAACTGAATTTTTTCTTTGGAAAGCAATACGCTTAGTTCGCTTGTTGAAATTGATTTTACTTGTTGCATTTTACCACAATTGATAAAGAGAAAACCCGAGAATAAAATGCATGCTAACTGCTTCATAATTTTATTTTAGAGTAGATGGACAGACCGCTTCTGTTCTTTCACTAGTGGTCTTTTTGATGGCAGCATACCCTCCTGCAACGTCTATTAGGTTGTGAAAGCCTCTTGCTTTTAAGATTGAAGCAGCAATTACAGAGCGATAACCACCTCCACAATGGATATAAAAATCTTCATCCTTTGGAAATTCACTGAGATGGTCGTTTAAGAAATCTAATGGGGTGTTTGCTGCAATTTTAAGATGCTCACTTGCATATTCACCTGGCTTTCTAACATCAAAAACCAAACAAGAACTAAGTTTGTTATCAGCTTCTTTAATTTTGGTTTCTAAAACATTTGCAGTAACAGAAATTAAGGTGTCTATTTCTTTGCCTGCTTCTTTCCAAGCATCAAAACTTCCTTCCAAATATCCTAGAACATTATCAAAACCAACTCTAGACAAACGGGTAATCGTATCTGCTTCTTTTCCTGCTGAAGTTACTAATAAAATAGGCTGACTTATATCTTTGATCAATGCACCAACCCATGGGGCAAAACTTCCATCAATGCCAATAAAAATTGATTGAGGAATAAAACCTTTTATAAATTCGGTTTGATGACGAACATCTAAAATAATAGCTTCTGTTTCGTTTGCTAACAACTCAAAATCTTTGACAGACAATGGTTTTTTACTATTTTGCAACACTTCATCGCTACTTTTATATCCTTCTTTATTGAGTTTTACATTTAAAGGAAAATAGGCTGGAGGAGGCAACAAGCCGTTTGTAACTTCATTTATAAATTCGGCTTTTGTCATATTCGCTCTCAAGGCATAATTGGTTTCTTTTTGATGACCAATGGTACCCACAGTTTCTCTACTTAAGTTCTTACCACAAGCAGAGCCTGCTCCATGTGTAGGATACACAAGAACATCATTCGCTAAAGGCATCACTTTATTTCGCAAGCTTTCATATAAGAAACCAGCCAAATCATTTTCTGTGAGTGCTCCTTTTTGAGCTAAATCTGGACGACCGACATCCCCTAAAAATAAGGTGTCTCCACTAAAAAGGGCATAATCTTTTCCGTATTTATCTTTTAATAGAAAACAAGTGCTTTCCATCGTATGTCCCGGAGTATGTAATACTGTAATGGTAATTTCTCCGACTTTAAAAACTTGATGATCTTCTGCGATAATTGTTTCAAAATTTGTTTTAGCGGTGGGTCCAAACACAATTTTTGCACCTGTTTTTTCAGCTAAAGTAACGTGTCCACTCACAAAATCTGCATGAAAATGAGTTTCAAAAATGTATTTTATTTTTGCATTATTTTTAGCGGCGCTATCGATATAATCTTGCACTTCCCTCAACGGATCGATAATAGCAACTTCACCATTACTTTCTATATAATAAGCTCCTTGTGCTAAACAACCTGTATAAATTTGTTCTATTACCATTGCTATGAATTGAATTCCTAGAAGGTGTTAATAACCCTTAAGGTTTGTTAATTTTAATTATTTGTATACTTGATGAATATATTTCGCATATTTTTCTTGCTGTTCTCGATCTCCTGTTTTGTAAAAATTTACGGCGTCATTTACACGCATAAAAAAATGATCAACAGCTATTATAGATAAAATGCCACTTCTAAAAAAATCGTCTCTTACGGGACCTTTTACACCTGCAAATAAAAAAATGATGCCTTTCTTTTTATAAAACTTAATTCGTTCTTTTAACATTTCTATCCCAGTACTGTCTACTCTGTTGATACTTTCCGCATCCAAAACTATCAATTTTAAACGCTTCCCTTTTTCATGCACCATTTCATCTAATCTATCTCTAAAAAAACTTGAATTGGCATAAAATATTTGAGCATCAAACCTAAAAACTAGAATGTCATTTTCAATAACAACTTCTTCAAACCGACTTTTATTCTTGTAAAAGTTTGAGTTGGGTACTTTCCCTAATTCAGCAACATAAGGTCTTGATGTTCTGAAAATTAAAACGATTAAAGAGAACCCTACACCAACGATAATACCAAATTCAATTCCTAATAATAAGGTTCCAATAAATGTGGCAATCATCAACCAGAAATCTAAATGATTCGCTTTCCATAGAAAAACAGCTTCTTTAATATTTATTAACCCAGTAACTGCAACAATAATAATTGCTGCTAACACTGTTTTTGGTAAATGATAAAACAAAGGAGTTAAAAATAATAGGGTAAAAACGACCATTACAACAGAAATTAAAGCTGCCATTCCAGTCTTTGCCCCACTTTCTTTATTGATTGCAGAGCGCGAAAAACTAGAAGCAGTAGGATAGGCTTTGAATAAAGAGCCCACCATATTACCTAACCCTAAAGCGATTAATTCTTGATTGGGTCTTATGGTATATTCGTCTTGTTTTGCTTCTAATGATTTTCCAATAGAAATAGTTTCTAAATAACCAACCATGACCAGTGTAAATGCAATGGGCAATAGTTCTCTCATCTGGTCCAAATCAAATTCTGGAAAACCAAAGATGGGCATACCAGCAGGAATGTCTCTAACGATGGAAACATTATCAAAGGATTTTCCAAAATATTTCATTGTTATGATTCCTAAGACAACAACAATTAATGCATTTGGAATTTTTTTATTGAGCTTTCTAAAGCCACTAATTACAACAATAGAAATCAATCCGATCAGCATTGTGTGGTAGTTATAATCAACTAGATTGTGCCAGATATCTTCTATTAGATAGTGTATTTTATCTGTTTGAATAAAATCAACTCCAAATAAATTTTCAAATTGATTGAAGCCAATAATTATTGCAACAGCAGAGGTAAAGCCAGTAATTACTGGTTTGGAAAGGAAGTTTACAATGAAGCCCAATCTAAAGACACCCATAATAAGTTGAATAACCCCTACCATTAAAGTCAATAAAATTGCTATTGAAATATAACTTTCTGAACCCGCTAAAGCCATTGTAGAAACACCTGTTGCTACAATGAGTGAATCCGTAGCAACAGGACCAATTGCAACTTGTCTTGAAGTTCCAAAAATAGCGTAGAGTACTTGTGGAAATAATGCACAATACAAACCATAAATAGGAGGCAATCCAGCAATAAGTGCATAGGCAATTCCTTGGGGTATTAAAACAATACCAACAGTAATTCCTGCCACTAAATCTCCTTTAAAAAGAGCGGTGTTATAGTTTGGCAACCATTCTAAAATTGGTATAAATTTTTTTATATTCATTTTTTTAGTTATCAGCAAACTACTCCTTTAAAATAATTCTCCCTGATTTTTGCCTTTTATTCTCCCTAAATGTTTGTATGCTAAATCTGTAACTTCTCTTCCTCTTGGAGTTCTCATTATAAAACCTTGCTGTATTAAAAAAGGTTCATACACCTCTTCAATCGTTTCTGTATTTTCTGAAACCGCAGTTGCAATCGTACTTAAACCAACAGGTCCTCCTTTAAATTTATCAATAATGGTGACAAGAATTTTATTATCCATTTCATCCAAACCATGTGCATCCACATTTAATGCTTTTAGTGCATATTTTGCAATTTCTATCGAGATGTTTCCATCGCCTTTTATTTGTGCAAAATCTCGAACTCTTCTCAATAAAGCATTTGCAATTCTTGGTGTTCCTCTACTTCTGCCTGCAATCTCAATGGCAGATTCCATCGAAATAGCAACGCCCAAAATAGTGGCACTTCTTTGAATTATGGTCGTTAATAATTCTGTTTTATAATAATGTAATCGGCTACTAATTCCAAAACGCGCTCTCATTGGGGCGGTTAATAATCCAGAACGAGTGGTCGCTCCAATTAAAGTAAAGGGTTCTAAATTGATTTGAACTGTTCTGGCATTTGGACCAGATTCAATCATAATATCAATTTTAAAATCTTCCATTGCAGAGTATAAATACTCTTCTACAATTGGGCTTAATCGATGAATTTCGTCAATAAATAAAACATCCCGTTCATCTAGATTTGTTAACAGTCCAGCTAAATCTCCTGGTTTGTCTAATACAGGCCCAGAAGTAACTTTTATTCCAACTTCTAATTCATTGGCTAAAATATGCGCTAATGTTGTTTTACCCAAACCCGGAGGGCCATGAAAAAGGGTATGATCTAAAGATTCTCCCCTTTGATTTGCTGCTTCAACAAAGATTTTTAAATTATCAATAGCTTGGTCTTGTCCTGTAAAATCATCAAAAGAAAGTGGACGTAATTTTTTTTCTACATCTAAATCATCATTTGATAGGTTGTCATTTTCAGGATTTAAGTTTTCGTTCATAGCCACAAAGATAAATGATTTTAAATTACAGTTTTGTATGTTTTGTTACACAACAAAGTATTGTAAATAAATTTGAAATAGCGACCTCTATAAATACTTAAAATAGTGCTGAATACGCTCTTAAAATTTGGAAGCATTTGGGTTAGATGACAAAAATATTTTCTGGAATTAAAAAGACAAGTTACTATAAAACATTTCTCTAAGTCTATTTTACTTCAAAAAAATTGTTTTCTAGATAAATATCTGCCATAAGACCTTTTTTATCAATAATAACAGATTTTACAGGCTTAGAAACTTCAAAAGAATAGGTTGGAGACGCCCAACCCCAGTCTTTTAAAATTTTAGCGGTTGTTGGCTTGTTTGCTCTCATCATTTCTAAAGGAATATTAAATCTTCCTTTACTTCCATCAGCATAAATTACAGACACATCAATCGGCATGGGCATTTTTCCAATTCTTTCCAAAGTAATTTTTTGTTCGTTAACAGCTTTTACACCATAATCTATGGTATGTGTCGTTTGTGTCCATTCGTTTAAATACCAACCTAAATGAACCCCAGAAATTTTTTCCATAACGCGTTTAATATCATTTGGAGTTGGATGTTTAAAACTAAAATCATGAAAGTATTTTTTGATCCCTTTTGCAACATTTTCGGACCCAATTACATATTCTAATTGTGACAGAAATATATTTCCTTTTGAATAACTTGCAATGCCATACCCCCAATTTGTATCGTATCTGTCTGCATGTGTCGACAAGGTTTCTTCATAGCCTTTTGTTACAATTGTTCGATACCCTTTGTAAGAATCGATATGTGGATTTTTTTTGTTTTCTTTTAAAATTTCGTTTTCAGCTTTGTTGGAAATATAGGTTGTAAAACCTTCGTCCATCCAAGGATGTAAACTTTCGTTAGAGGCCAATAAAAATTGAAACCAAGTATGTGCCATTTCATGGGCTGTTACGCCAAAAAGACTTCCAAACTTACGTTTACCAGTAATTAGAGTTGCCATTGCATATTCCATTCCTCCGTCTCCTCCCTGAATTACAGAGTATTGTTTATAGGGATATTGACCAATTTTTTGACTAAAATAAGTCATTAATTCTGCAACTTTAGGTTGAAGATCTTTCCAGTTTTTTAAATAATTTTCTTCCAGATTTTTTTTATATAAAAAGTGCAGATCTATCCCGTTTTCCATTTTTAGTACATCATGAATGTATGCTGCATCTGCAGCCCATACAAAATCGTGTACATTTTCTGCTTTAAAATTCCATGTGAATTTATCACCTTTTGGCAAGTGTAAATCTTTAGATACATCTTCATAACCATGTCCAGTCTCTTGAGGGTTTTGTAAATTACCAGACCCACCAAGAGTATACTTTTTATCGATATGAATTGTAACATCAAAATCTCCCCAAACACCATGAAATTCTCTTGCGATGTATGGAGGAGTATGCCAACCTTGAAAGTCATATGCTGCCAATTTTGGATACCATTGTGCCATAGACAATGCAACTCCTTCTTCATTATTTCTTCCAGAGCGACGAATTTGTACAGGTATTTGCGCATCAAAATTCATTTCTAAAGTAACCTTTTCTCCAGATTTTATAGGTTGATTCAATTTGACTTCTAAAATGGTACCTACAGTTTCATGGGCAACTATAACGCCATTCTGCTTTAGAGAATTTACTTTTATATATCCAATTTCATTTGGTTGTAATTTGCTTATTCTATCTCGCACTCTTCTGTCTGGATCTTTAATATTTAAAGATCGAACATCCATTTGGGAACCTGGTTGAAATGCATTAAAATACAAATGATAAAAGACCTTATCTAAGTCGTCTGGTGAATTATTTGTGTATACTAAAGTTTGTGTCCCTTTGTATTTGTAATTGTTTGCATCTACATCTATATCCATGGTATAAGCGACATGTTGCTGCCAATATGAATTGTTAGCAGAGGAACTACTCGTCGGTTTATACACCCCTTTTTTTGTAATCGTACAAGACACAAATAGGGTTATTAAAAAAGTAAATAAAAGTATTTTTTTCATGCGATGGTCAATTTAGTTTTTCCCATTAACAATCTTATCTGCCATTTTTAAAGCAGTATAAGCATTTACAATTCTACCAGAAACAGACAACGCTGCAAATGGCACCTTTTCTCCATAAGGTTGTTCTCTTGATTTTGACCCTGGTTTTATAACATTGAAATCTATTTTGACTCCCGAATTCATTAAAATATGTTTCACCTGAGAGGCACTTAGTTTTGGGTAATACGAACGCACTAAAGCTGCAACGCCTACTGTAGAGGGAGCTGCCATTGAGGTTCCGCTAAATTCTTTATACTCATTTTCTGGAGTTGTTGCATAAATTTGAACTCCAGGTGCAAAAACATCCACATTCTTTTTACCATAATTTGAAAAAGAAGCGGGTAGGTTTTCATCATAATTCAAACTTATAGCACCTACTGTTAATACGTTGTCAGAAATTTCAGTCACGAAGTCTTTACTATCATTCGGGTAGGTTTTTTCAACATCTATGTTTTTCCCAGAATTTCCAGCAGCATTCACAATTAATACATCTTTTGATGCCGCATATTGAATAGCTTCATATACCCATTCCTTTTTAGGAGAATAGCCTTTTCCAAAACTTGTGTTAATCACTTTTGCGCCATTATCCACCGCATAACGAATTCCTAAAGCAACATCTTTGTCATATTCATCTCCATCTGGAACTGCTCTAACAGCCATTATTTTTACATTAGTTGCAACTCCATTCATTCCCAACCCATTATTTCTACTTGCTGCAATAATTCCAGAAACATGGGTTCCATGTGCTTCGTCTATTATAGAATGCCCTGTTTTATTATCTCCATAAAATTTTTGATCCATTGTGTTTGGGTCGTCTCCCAAGGGGCTCCTATAATCCACTTTTAATGCATCCCCATTTAACAAATTCGTTGCGTCTGAAACTAATTTAGTGAGCTCCTTTTTTGCAGTTTCTAGGGAAGGCAAACCAAAACTATACATTTGTTTAGCAACTTCAATACCTTCCAGTAAATCCGGGGCTTCTGTAACAATACCTAAAACGTCCTCTTTTGTATATACTGATTTCTGGAAATTTTCAGAAATAATAGTATCTGCATTGGTAACTCTTTCCAAAATTTGCTCAAATCTTTCTTTCGAATTTTTTGCGTCTGCTACTTTTTTATCATAAAAAGCTTTGGCTTCTTTGACTTCTTCTTTTCCTGTAATAGAGGGGTTTTTTATAATTCTTTCGTACTCTAAATTTTCTTTATAAATACTTCCTAAAAAATTCCACCCGTTGATATCATCGATATATCCGTTTTTATCATCATCAATACCATTACTCGCAATTTCCTTTTTATTAACCCAAGCAACATTTTTTAAATCTTCGTGTTCTAAATCTGTTCCAGAATCAACGACTCCAACAATCACCTCAACGCCTATTTTTGAAGCAACAAACTGGTACGCTTTTTCAATACTCATTCCTGGAATTGAATCTGTTTCTAAATCTGCATGACTCCAACGCTTAGTTTCATTGGAAGATAATGCTGCTTTTTTTGCAGGAATATTTAGAATCGTTTCTGAACCTAGTGGAACTGGAATTTTAGAGATTGATTTACAACTTGTAAAAATGATACTTGCAATTATTGCAAAAAATAGGGGTTTAAAAATCTTCATAACTGAGCCTCTTTTTAATTAAATATATCTGTAAATTTATGTGTGTTTTTCAATCTAACTCCTTTTTCTGTATGCTGAACTGTGCAAAGTTCATTATAGGCATCATGTTCTAAAAAAAGAAAATACTCTTTATCTGCAGCTTGGTTTAAAAAAGCTGCTTTTTCTTTAATTGTCAGTAAAGGTCTGGTGTCATAGCCCATAACATAAGGCAATGGAATATGACCTATCGTTGGCAGCAAGTCTGCCATAAAAACAATTGTTTTCCCTTGATAAGAAACCACCGGTAGCATTTGTTTTTCTGTATGACCGTCCATAAAAAGGATGTCAAAACCAATTTGATCTTTGTAATTACTATGAATAAAATTTAGTTGGCCACTTTCTTTAATAGGGTTAATGTTTTCTTCTAAAAAAGAAGCTTTTTCTCTGGGGTTTGGTGCTGTTGCCCATTGCCAGTGTTTGTCATTAGACCAAAATTTCGCATTTTTAAAAGCTGGTTGTAAAAAAGTACGATCCGCATTCCATGTGATGGCACCTCCACAATGATCAAAATGCAAATGTGTTAAAAAAACATCTGTAATATCGTCTCTATGAAAACCATGTTTTGCCAAAGAAGTGTCTAAAGAGAAGTCTCCAAAAAGGTAATAATAGCTATAAAATTTATTAGATTGTTTTGTTCCTAAACCCGTGTCTACAAGAATCAAACGATTTCCATCTTCAATAAGCATACTCCGCATGCTCATGTCTATCAGGTTTTTATCGTCTGATGGATTCGTTTTTTGCCAAATAGCTTTAGGGACAACGCCAAACATTGCACCTCCATCTAATTTAAAATTGCCAGTTTCTATAGGATAGATTTTCATCTCAAAAAATTAAAATCATTAAAAGTGATTTAGAACTTGATCAAATTAAATTTGATCTTTACAAAGATGAATAAAAAAAGGGGTTTTTTTGTTAAGGAAAATCTAAAGATTAAGAAGTCTCATTTTAATTCTAAAATGCTTGAAGAACTTTCGCTATAATTTAAATAAGGATTATGATCTCTGAGTCGTTGTAATCCGACTGAAATAAAAAAACCTTAATCGGAAGATTAAGGTTTTTTGAAAAAGGTCAGATTGTAAATATTACAGTTTCAGAAAAGGGTAAAAAAACGATAAAAATAGGTTTGAACAATTCTAGGTCACTACTAAATGGAACTGCTACTTTTATGGATATTAACGAATGTAAATATGAAGGGAAATTTGTTGAAGGGTATGTAGCTGCTAATTCTTTTCCAATGAGAAGCATTAAAAGTTTATCGAAGAAGAAAAGTCGTGTTGGTTTGGAGAGATTTATTCCAAACCTTATTGTAGATTATGTTGATATTGAGGTCAATAGTTATTGGGAGCGTTTTGGCTATCTTAAGAAAACATATACAAACGGGCAGATTTTTACTGGGTCTTTTAAAACAAATACTGAAGGCATAGGTTACAGCTTTGAAAGATTTGGTTATAGTCTAATGACCATTCCTAATAATTTCGATTGGTCAGAAGGTGAAACCAAATGGGATAAATTTATTGGTGTTTACTAGAATGATTTGCTTATTGTTTATGGGGTTAAGTATTACAGAGGGAAAATTATTGAGAAAGGGATTTATAAAAATTGAGAATTTGTTAAATCTGAAGAATTTGATATTGAGTTAATTAAAAACACTATAGAAAAACGTGTCCAAAAAGCTAATAATTAATTTATTATAAACCTAAACCATAAGGCGTATCTTCTTTTGTTAATTCAGCTATTTCTATGCCTCGTAAATACATTTTAATAAATTTCATTACCTTCGATTATATAATAATAAAAAACTAAAATATGATAGTATTAAAATGGATCTTTGGAATAGTGTGTTTCTTATTCGCGTTGATAACTTTTTCATCCTCTATAATTGCAGCATTTTTGTTTCTAATCGCAGGAGCGTTTTTAATTCCACCGATTTTTGATAAAATAAATAGTGGCGGAAAAATTAATCCAACGTTAAAAATTGGGATTCCGATATTAGGATTTTTTGCTGGATTTCTTATTTTCGGTGCTTCAACAAGTGCAGAAGTTGACAAATCGATAGCGAAAATCAAAGTAAAGCAAAAAGAAGAAAATGTTAATCTTACTCAAGAACAAAAGGACAGTATCAAAACGATAGAACGAGAGCGAATTAGTGATAGTTTAAAAATCGCCAAAATACAAAACGAAGCCGAATTAAAACTCCAAAACGAAATTGAAAACCGAAAAAATAATACAATTTCTGCAATAGATTTACACAACTTTTTTGATGAGAATGAAGTAAGTGCTGAGATTAAATTCAAAGGGAAAAAAATATATGTAGAAGGAGTAGTGGAATCGGTAGGTAAAGACAGCAAAGGGATGAGTGTGTCTTTAAAAGCAAGTAGCTTTATGACTACCTTGCTTGGCTACGTTAATGATGGAGAAAGAGATGTAATTGCAAACCTAAAAAAAGGAGATAGAATAACATTATATGGGTTCTGTGATAATTTTGACTGGGGTATAGTGACGATGAAAGGTTGTGAAGTATTAGAAAATCTAAAATAAGGACTGTTAACAACATATAGATTCATTAGAATAAGTGGAAAGTCAGTATAACTAAACCATATCTTCCTCCCTTAATTCAGCTATTTTTAAACGACGTAAATAGGTTAACTAACATTGATTGATGATTGCCCCTAGCTTTCTGTAGCTTAGCTATTGAAATTATACATAAATCTATACAATTGTTGACTAAGTATTTGACGTAAAATGTAAGGAATGTACCAAATGCATTCTAAAGAACAACTTTATTTTGTGTATCATTTTAGAATAAGCTATTGCTTAAAATTATTTTACAATACCATTAATCGTACAAATTTATAAAATAAAAATCCTCAACTCACTCATTAATAGTTAGTTGAGGATTTACTGAGAGGTGTCTAGCGGATTCGAACCGCTGTACATGGTTTTGCAAACCATTGCCTAGCCACTCGGCCAAGACACCTTTTAAGTTTTTTTAAAACTAATTTCTCAATAGATTAAAAATCTGTTTTAAGGATTGCAAATTTAAGCAAATTTACAAGTATTACAAGTCTTTTTTATGTTTTGATTTTCCAAGGTGGATTTATTCTGTTTTCTCCACCTTTAAATAAAATAAGTTGATTCCCATCTCCATCTTTTAATCTCGCCTCACGCCACAACCAAGGTTTATCCGTTGGCCTTTCATCAAATTCAATCCCTTTTTCAATTAAATCAGCTACTTTCTCATCTAAAGCTTCGCACTCAAAATAAATAAGAATCCCTTCTCCTTTTTGTAATTCTGCTACTTTATGAATAGAAAAAGTTGCGTTACCAACTGGACAAGAAAACCGTGCATAATGGGGCAAAGCTTTTACAATCAATTCTAATCCTAGCTTTTGATAAAAAGGGATAGATTTCGTTAAATCTAATGATGGAATGGTAATTTGATTTAGATTCATAACAAAATAATTATCGCTTTTTTGAAAGAATAATTACCACTTCTTCTACGTTTCCTCCAATTGGTGGGTTTATTTTTGCGACAGCAACTTTCGCTTTTTGAATCATTGGTAATTCTTTAAAAAAACGGTCTAAAATACGTTGGGCAACTTCTTCTAACAGTTTTGAACGAATCGCCATTTCTTCTTTAACGATTAGATTCAGATGTACATAATCTACCGTATCTTCTAATGCATCTGTTTTTGAAGACTTTTTTAAATCTGCTTTTACAGCAACATCAACGATGTATTCTGAGCCAATTTTTGCTTCTTCTTCTAAACATCCATGATAGGCATAAAGATTGATACTGTTTACTTTTATAGTTCCCATTTATTCTTCTTTAATTTGAAGAAAAGCTACTTTCTCCCACATTTTATCAGAGGTTAATCTAAAAGATCCTTTGTACTCTAAATCCCATTGACTTGGTTCTATGATTGACAAAAAGAGTTCCTCTTTTTTATTATTATATAAATGGTAGGTTTCGCCCATAATAGGTTCAAAACCAAATTTGGCATTGTAAAGCATGTCATTATATTGAAACTTTTCCATCAATAATTCATACTCTTTTTTTACCTCATCAAATTTTCCTTTGAGTATTTTATTTACCCGTCGAACACCATCTGCTGTCCAAGTCGCGGTGTTTGTGGGTTTTATTACAGGAGAACTTGCGGAGGTGCCATAGGGTTTTAGAGCCGCATCGTATTTTTGTGTTTCTTCATTAAAAACAACTAAATCTGGCTTTTTTGTCTCGTCTTTCATACTGTGCAAAAATACGATAAAAAAATGCTATTATTTTTAAATATAGTAATTTAACTAGCAAAATTCGATGCGTGAAGGATTGAAACGGCCTCCTTTTTATACCGTTTCCTGTTTTTTCAGAAAGACAATTCTTTGGAAATACTTCAATTAGAATTTAGGTAAGTCAAGGTCGTTTTAGATATAAAAAGATAATGTGGAAAGTAGGACCTGAAAGGACACGTCCAAAATGAAAATATACAAGTTATTTTATGTAATTTTGTTGCTTAATTTTTCCGTATAAAATGATGTCTGAAGAGAAAAAATCGCTCAATTTTTTAGAGCAAATTATTGAAGAGGATTTGGGGAATGGAATGTCAAAAGAAAATTTACGTTTTCGTTTTCCACCAGAACCAAATGGGTATTTACATATTGGTCATACCAAGGCCATTGGAATTAGCTTTGGGTTGGGTGAAACATATAATGCACCTGTTAACTTGCGTTTTGATGATACAAATCCTGCTAAAGAGGAGCAAGAATATGTAGATGCTATTAAGAAAGATATTTCTTGGTTGGGCTATTCTTGGGCAAATGAATGTTATTCTTCAGACTATTTTCAACAATTATTTGACTGGGCTATTTTATTGATAAAAGATGGAAAAGCGTATGTAGATTCTCAATCTTCTGAAGAAATGCGTGCGCAAAAAGGGACGCCAACTTCTGTTGGTACTAAGAGTCCTTTTAGAACTCGTTCTGTGGAGGAAAACTTGGAATTATTTCAAGGAATGAAAGACGGAAAATTTAAAGAAGGGGAACATACTTTGCGTGCAAAGATTGATATGGAGAACCCAAATATGTTGCTACGTGATCCTTTAATGTATCGAATTATGTACAAAACACATCACAGAACTGGGGATGCTTGGTGTATATACCCAATGTATGATTGGACACATGGTGAGAGCGATTATATAGAGCAAATTTCGCATTCTTTGTGTTCCTTAGAGTTTAAACCTCATAGAGAATTATACAATTGGTTTCGAGACAATGTGGTTGCTTATGGTAGCCTTGAATATCCAAATCCACCCAAACAACGTGAGTTTTCTCGGTTGAATTTGAGTTATACAATTATGAGTAAACGGAAGTTGTTAACTTTAGTTGAAAACGGAAATGTTGCTGGTTGGGATGATCCAAGAATGCCAACAATTTCTGGTTTACGAAGACGGGGTTATACGCCAGCTTCTATTAAAAATTTTATTGAAACGGTTGGTGTTTCTAAACGTGAAAACGTAATTGATGTGGCGCTTTTAGAATTTAAAATTAGAGAAGACTTAAATAAAACTGCCAACAGAGTAATGGCTGTTTTAAACCCTATAAAAGTAGTAATTACGAATTATCCTGAAGGACAAGAAGAGTTTTTAACGGCAGAGAATAACCAGGAAGATGAAAGTGCTGGTTTTAGAGAAGTACCTTTTTCGAGAGAAATTTATATTGAACGTGAAGATTTTAGAGAGGAAGCAAATAAGAAATTCTTCCGTTTAAAATTAGGAAAAGAAGTTCGTTTAAAAAATGCCTATTTTATAACTGCAAATAGTTGTACAAAAGACACGGACGGAAACGTTACTGAGATTCAATGTACTTATGATCCATTAACAAAATCAGGAAGTGGTACAGAAGAAAGCATGCGAAAAGTAAAAGGGACCCTGCATTGGGTTTCTATAAAGCATGCCATAAAAGCGGAAGTTAGAGCTTATGATCGATTGTTTTTAGACGAATCACCAGATGCTCATAAAGACAAAGATTATATGGAGTTTATAAACCCAGATTCTTTGGAAGTGATTGCTGCTTTTGTGGAACCAAGTTTACAAACCGCCAAAATTGGGGAACGTTTTCAGTTTCAACGTTTAGGATATTTTAATGTAGATGATGATACTACAGCCGATAATTTAGTTTTCAATAAAACAGTTGGATTGCGTGATTCTTGGGCAAAGAAATAAGTTGGCAGTTTTCAGTCTCAGTTCGAAATAGAAGAACCTATGGGTTGCGATTTAGCAATTCGTATAGGCAATAAAACTTATTTTATCGATGGTACAAATATTGATGATTTTGGTGATTCCCACGATAAAAACACTGGTTTTTGTAACGTAATTAGAAAAGCAAATGTTGTTGGAAAAATAGAGGATTTAAAGCTACTTCTATTAAAGTTATTGAATAATAAACTTACTGTGAATTCCTACTTTATTAGAGGAATAACAATATAAATAAACCCGAAGTAATTTTACTTCGGGTTTATTTATATAATATCTATTTGTGTATAATATATATTTGTACTAGGGAAAATTACAAAAAACAGCGACAATTATGAAGAAATTAGTAGAAATAGATGACTCTATTATTACGAAACTAAAGGTTTTATCCGCTTTTGAAGGATTAAGTGTAAAAGCATTAATGGAAAAAGCTATTGAATTGTTCGTGAAAAATAAACAAAAAGAACAATTAGATAGTTTAACCAAAGAGCAGAAAGAAGATTTAGGTCTTTTACTTTTAATGCAACAAGCTGATAGAACTGATACTGTAAGTGAGGAAGCGTTCTTAAAAGCATTAAAATAATGAAAATTCTCTACTTACGTCAGGCTTTAAAAGATGTAAACAAAATAAAAAATGATAAGCTAAAGTCTAAATTACTTGACGTAGTAAATGATTTAAAGTTAGCGGAAAGCTTATCAGAAATCAAAAATGTAAAATCTATGTCTGGTCATTCAGATGCTTATCGAATTAGAATTGGTGATTATAGATTAGGAATTTATTATTATGAAGATAGAGTCACGATTGCTCGTTTTGTAAAAAGAAAAGATATTTATAAATTGTTTGCATAAGAAATGTTGACATTAAAAAAAATCCGAAGTAATTTTTCTTCGGATTTTTTTAATGTCAACTGAAGACTAAAATACGGCAAACTCTTTTTAAGGCGCTGGATTAGGAATATCTGCGTGAACTGCATTAATTTCTGTGATGATTTCATCTGATAAATCAATATCTATACTAGCAATATTCTCTTTTAATTGACTCATTTTTGTTGCGCCAATAATATTACTGGTTACGAACGGTAATTGATTGATGAAGGCCAAAGACAATTCCGTTAAAGACAAACCGTTTTTCTTGGCGATTTCATGATATCTTTTTACGGCGACCAAAGAGCCATCACCCATATAACGGGCAATAAAACGTGGAAATAAATTTCCTCTTGAACCTTCTGGGCTATTTCCGTCAATGTATTTACCAGACAATACGCCCTGAGCTAGTGGAGAATAGGCTAACAAACCAATATCTTCTCGCAGAGAAACTTCAGACATTCCATATTCATAGGCTCTGTGAATCATAGAGTAGGAGTTCTGAATAGTTACTGGTTTTATAAAATTATGAGCTTCCGCAGTTTGCAAATATTTCATGGTTCCCCATGGAGTTTCGTTGGAAAGACCAATTGCTTTTATAATACCATTTTTTACAAATTCATTGAGGGTTTCTAAAATTTCTAAATGATTTTCTGCTTCTTTTGAGGCAGTTTTAAAAGGATAATCTCTCGTCCCAAAACAATTTACACCTCGAGATGGCCAATGCAGCTGATACAGGTCTAAATAATCTGTTTGCAAACGTTTTAAACTGCCTTCAATTGCTTCTGTGATGGTTTCTTTCGTAAACCCTCCTGTTCTAATGTGCTTTGTGTAGTCTCCGCCACCAGCAATTTTAGAAGCTAAAACAATGTTTTCTCTATTTCCTGTTTTTTGAAACCAATTTCCTATAATTCTTTCGGTATCTGCATAGGTTTCTGGTGTTGCAGGTACAGGATATAATTCTGCGGTATCAAAAAAGTTTACCCCTTGTTCTATCGCATAATCCATTTGTTCAAAAGCGTCTTCTTGGGTGTTCTGATTTCCCCAAGTCATGGTTCCTAAACAAATTTTACTAACTTCTATATTTGTGGTTGGTAGTTTTGTATATTTCATTTTTGATACGTAAACGTTTGTGGGGGTTATTTATTAATTTCCTTGTAATAATAAAAAACAAATTTAAAACTTAAAGTCATACAAAACAACAAGCGTGTAATTGTAAAATTACACGCTTGTTGTTTTTATTTAAAAGTTCGACAGGGTCTGGTTTGAAATCCGAATTATTTATGATGTTTAAAACGCCAATTAAAGGTAGAAGCTACTATTCAACACCCAAAAAAATAAACTCTTAAACGCTGTCTTATTTTAATATTGCATCAATACCTGGTAAGGTTTTTCCTTCTAACATTTCTAACATAGCACCACCACCAGTAGAAACATAACTTACTTTTTCTGCAAAACCAAATTGTTTTACAGCAGCAACAGAATCTCCACCACCAACTAAAGAAAACGCTCCATTTTGAGTTGCTTTATCAATAGAATTACCTAAAGAAATGGTTCCACCTGCAAAAGATTCCATCTCAAAAACACCTAAGGGGCCGTTCCATAAAATAGTTTTACATTGGTTTACAACAGTATCAAAAATTTCTCTAGATTTTGGTCCAGCATCTACGCCTTCCCAACCATCAGGAATTGCATTGATGTCTATAATTTGTGTATTTGCATCATTTGAAAAATCATCCGCTGCGATTACATCCACAGGAATATGAACTTGTACGTTTTTCGCTTTTGCTTGTTTCAAAATTTCAAGTGCTAATTCCATTTTGTCATCTTCACAAATAGAATTTCCAATTTTCCCTCCTTGTGCTTTGATAAAGGTAAAACTCATTCCTCCACCAATGATTAAATGATCTACTTTGTCTAGAATATTTTCAATTACGGTAATTTTTGAAGATACTTTTGCACCCCCTAAAATTGCCAATACAGGTCTTTCAGAATTGTTTAATACTTTATCGATGCTTTCAATTTCTCTTGCCAGTAAGTTTCCAAAACATTTGTTTTCTTGAAAAAAATGTGCAATAATTGTAGTGGATGCGTGCGCTCTGTGTGCAGTACCAAAAGCGTCATTTACATAAACATCTCCATGTTTCGATAATTTTTCTGCAAAAGCAACATCTCCATTTTTCTCTTCTTCGTAAAAACGTAAATTTTCTAATAATAAGATTTCACCCGATTCTAAATTTGCAACTGCTTCTTCCGCTTTATCGCCAATACAATCTGAAACAAATTTCACATTGACTCCTAATATTTCTGATGCTTTGGCTACAATATGATTTAAAGAAAATTCATCTTGAAATCCTTTTGGACGTCCTAAATGCGACATTAAGATACAACTTCCTTCTTGCTCTAAAATAGCTATAATTGAAGATTTTGCAGCTTGAATTCTTGTAGCATCTGTTACCTCAAACTTATCATTTAAAGGCACATTAAAATCTACACGAATTAACGCTTTCTTATTCTTGAAATTAAAATCTTTTAGTGTTTTCATGTTTTATTAAATCTATTTTCAACAAAAATACCTTTTTATTTACTCTTTTTAGAATGGATTCCTTAAAAATTAATACAACGTTTGCGAAGATAAATAGAAGGGTCTCAACAAATTCTCGAAGGAAAAGTTTCACAAAAAAATTAGTACTGTGTTCATCTCGATTTCCTACGAGGGCTATTTTTACCGTTTATGAAATTTGAAATAGCGTCCCTTTTTGATTAAACCATTTTCGTTTTGATCGAATTCAGGTTATTTGTGAAATTTTATGCTAACTTTTTTATCCATTCAACCTGATTGATTTCTAAAATTGATGAATTAATGATAAACAAATTTTATATTTGCGTATGCTTTTCAACCAAATTATCGGGCAAGAACACATTAAAAAACACTTAAAAGTTTCTGCTGAAAACGGCAGAATTCCCCACGCACAATTGTTTGTGGGTAAAGAAGGAAGTGGCGTTTTACCAATGGCAATCGCCTATGCCCAATTTTTATTGTGTAATTTTTCTGAGCATGCGGAAATATGCAACTTAAAATGTGACAAACTTCAGCATCCAGATTTGCATTTTGCATATCCTGTTACCACCAATGAAAATGTAAAAAAACACCCTGTTAGTAGTTTGTTTTTAGAAGATTGGAGAAGCTTTATTGCCACACAACCTTATGGAAGTTTGTTTAATTGGCTACAACATATTGGAGTAGAAAACAAACAAGGGATTATTGGGGTTGATGAAGCCGAGGAAGTGGTAAAAAAATTACGACTTAAAAGTTACGAAGGTGGTTTTAAAGTGATGATTATTTGGATGGCAGAAAAACTGAATATAGCTGCTGCTAATAAATTGCTAAAACTCATTGAAGAGCCCCCAGAGAAAACAGTGTTTCTTTTGATAACTGAAAATGAAGAACAACTTATAAATACGATAAAATCTCGCTGTCAGGCACTATATTTCCCTGCTTTAAGTGAACAAGATATTTCTAATACATTAGTTGTAAATCATCAAGTTTCTGACAATGAAGCTGCAAATATTGCACAACAAGCTGAGGGAAATTTTAACAAAGCACTCCATTTATTGAACAATGATGCGAATGATCTTATTTTTGAAGAATGGTTTGTCATGTGGATTCGGACTGCTTTTAAAGCCAAAGGGAATGCAACCGTGGTGCAACAATTGATTGAATGGTCGGATACCATTGCAAAAAGTGGACGTGAAACTCAAAAACGTTTCTTAGCCTATTGCTTGCAGTTTTTTAGACAAGCTTTGTTACTTAATTATAAATCGAACAGCTTGGTTTTTATGGAAACCAAAACCGGATTTGACCTTTCTAAATTTGCACCTTTTGTACATGCTGACAATATTTTAGAAATTGAAAAAGAAGTAAGCGATGCAATCTATCACATAGAAAGAAATGGAAATGCAAAAATTATTTTGTTAGATCTCTCCATGAAATTGACTCGTTTTTTACATAAAAAGGAAGCGACTGTTTAACGAGCTCTCCATACAAATTTATGCGTACCTCACTAAATTCAATCGCTTTGACAGCGAGAAGTATCCGTCTTAATAAATAGGTTTTGACTTCATAAAAACTATTCTTTTTTTTCAATCTTTTTTGCTAGATATAAATCGGCGATGGTTGGGTTTTCTTGACATCTTTTTATTGGTATGAATTCATCTCCAGATTTTACAAAACCGGTTTGTAAAACTTTAAAATAAACACCACAAAAAGTAGTGTTCCAAAATTGTTTTACAATTTTCATATCGTTAAAACGAATCCCTAATTTCATACACGGATTTCTTTGCTTACTAGCTTCTAAAATGGCTTCTCCAACCTTAAAAACATCTCCTTGATGTATCTTAGTTTCATCTAAATCATCTAGAGTTAAGTTTTCACCGAACATACCAAATTGCCAATCTATATCTGGACACAAGGGTTTAAAGAAGTCGTAATGCTTTAGAGAATATCCATAAATAGCTTGCAAAATACCACCATGACTTTCTACATTAGAAATCACATCACCAACAACCGCTTCAGTATCTAAAAAAACAGGAACATCAACAGAAAATTTAAAGATCCCAGTGGTCACTAATTCCCCTTTCCAATCTATAACTCTTCGTTCTCCAATATTTGTTGAGACGATTTTCATATGTAATTTTTAACCCTCCAGATTGAAGGTTTTTATTTGTATTTAGACAATGCTATTTTCGTGAATTCTGATAAAACTAAATGACCAGAAATAGCGGCTCTTTCGGCTAACAAGTTCTCCCAGTTTTCAGTTCCTTCCCACATCGCTTTTTTCATTGCTGCTAATGCTTCAGGGTGATAAGAGGCTAACTTCTCCGAGAGTATTTCGACTTCACTGTCCAACGCTGTTTGCGTTTCTAAAACTGTTGCAAACAACCCTTTTTCTTTTGCCCAATAGGCACTTTTCCAATGGGTAGCGTCTAAAGTAAGTTCGGAAACACCTGCAACTCCTATTTTCCTCCTTACGGCAGGTTCAATTACAAAAGGCCCGATCCCAATCGTAAATTCAGACAATTTTACAGCAGCATTTTCGGTTGCTAAAACATAATCACAAGCTGCAATGAGACCTACGCCACCACCAACAGTTTTTCCTTGAACTCGCCCGATAATTAATTTTCCACAGGTTCTCATAGCATTCAGTACGTTTGCAAAACCACAGAAAAATTGTTTTCCTTCTTCTAAATTTGAAATTGCAATCAGTTCATCAAAAGAAGCACCAGCACAAAAAGTTTTAGCGCCTTCAGATTTTAATATGATGACAGAAACCGCATCATTACTTCCAACTAAAAGCAATTCGCTACTTAATCTTTCTAATAATTCTTTAGGAAAAGAATTACTTGCAGGATGCCCAAATTCTATTGTTGCAATGTTGTTGTGAATGTTGGTATATAAATTTCCGTTTTGTGTTCTAGCGGTCATAAACATTTCTTTTTGTAAAAATACCTTTTTTATATTATGAAGTATTAATGTTTTTTACTTTTTTAAAGTAGTAGTAACTAAAAACCAGTAACAACAATTATTTTCACTAAGTTGCTTGAATTTACTAATTAATAATTATTTTAGCCTAAAATCAGTCTGTTTTTATGTTCGATTTTATTGAATTTTCCTTATTGGATGTTTTAGATATTTTATTGGTCGCTTTGCTACTCTATTATATTTATAAATTATTGAAAGGTACTGTTGCTATCAATATTGTAATAGGAATTGCAATTATTTTTGTGATTTGGAAAATAACGGAAGCCTTAAAAATGGAAATGCTAAGTGGTATCCTAGGGACTCTTTTGGGTGGTGGTGTGGTTGCATTGATCATCGTTTTTCAACAAGAAATAAGAAAATTCCTACTAATGATAGGAACTACAAACTTCACCAACAAACGAAGTTTTTTAAAACAGTTGAAATTTTTACAAACAGAAATTAGTTCTGAAATTGATTCAGAAGTAATTTTAGATGCTTGTAAAAATTTATCAAAGACAAAAACAGGTGCGTTAATTGTTATTGAGCGTACCAATGCTTTAGACTTTTTAATCAATACTGGAGACACTATGAATGCGCAGGTGAATGAAGCTATTTTAGAAAGTGTTTTCTATAAAAATAGTCCTTTGCATGATGGTGCATTAATTATTAGAGACAATTTCATTGTTGCCACCAGAGTAGTTTTACCAATTTCGGACAGTACTAGAATTCCTGCTAGATTTGGGTTAAGACACAGAGCAGCTATAGGTATTTCAGAAAAAACAGATGCTGTCTGTTTATTAGTTTCAGAAGAAACTGGCGAAATTTCTTATATAAAAGATGGTGGGTTTGAACTCTATGCTGATTTTAACGAACTCAATGAAAAGCTTAAAAAAGATTTGAGATAATTGCACCCTATTACAAAACTTTCTTTTTGTGCTCTATATCTCAAGGTGCCCAGAAAATAATTAAACGCCCAAATATCAAACGGCACTTGTCGAAGTGCTAGTAGCCATTTTTAAAATTAAGAGATTCCTGCGCAATATTTAAGAAAATTGGTTTGTTTTAACTTAGTTCTTCATAAACGCTCGTCTTTCTTTTATGAATCTATCAATAATTGTATGGAAAGTCTTTGATTGAACTGAATTTATTCAATTTTGTCTTTATGCTTTCCATTTTACTTTTGTTTGATATTTTTATGTATTATCTCGATTAATTTTTCATTTGAAACTGGTTTAGAAATATAATCATTACAACCCGCTTCGATCGCTTTTTCTCTGTCATTTTCCATAGCAAAAGCAGTGAGCGCAATAATAGGGATGTTTTTGTCTGTTTTTCTTATTTCCCTAGTTGTTTCAAGTCCATCCATAACAGGCATTTTAAGATCCATTAAAATAAGGTCGATCGTTTTGTTTTTATTAAATAATTTTAGGGCTTCTGCCCCGTTTAAAGCATGAAGAATCTGATAGTTATATTTTGAGAAAAGCGATTTTAGGTATAAAAAGTTGGGTAAATTATCTTCTGCAATTAAAACATTGATTTTGATATTATTAAATTGGGCTTTAGAAGTTGTTGTAATCTTCGGTTGTTTTTGAAAAATAAGAGGAATTGTAAAATAAAATGTTGCTCCTTTTCCAATTTCTGATACAACCCATATTTCACCGCCCAATAATTTAAGAAGCTCTTTAACAATTGACAGTCCAAGCCCTGTTCCAGCAACAAAGGTGTGTTTTTGTTCTGCTTGACTAAATCTTTCAAAAATAAGTTACTGGTTTTTCTTTGCAATTCCATATCCCGTGTCTTTTACAAAAAATTTTAAGTTCTTGTCCTTTATTGTATAACCAAATTCAATTGTACCTTTTTTTGTAAATTTTATAGCGTTTTCAAGCAGGTTAGAAAGTATTTGCGTGAGCCTATTTTTATCTGTTTTTATATTGCTTTCTATGTTATTCAAACCCTTATGGATAGAAAGAGTTACATTTGGACTTACAATAGTAATCGAGAATTTTGCGTACAAATCATCTAGTATGGAATTGATATTGCAAGAAGTTTTATGAATGCGAATCTGATTTGCATCAACTTTTGAAATATCAATAATATCTGAGATAATAGCGAGTAATTGATTTCCACTAGAATTGATAATATCAAGAAATTCTTGGCGCTCTTTTTCAGAAACATCCCCACTTTTTAATATTTGTGTAAACCCTAAAATGGAATTCATAGGTGTCCGAATTTCGTGACTCATATTTGCAAGAAATGCAGATTTTAACCGATCACTCTCTTCTGCTTTTTCTTTGGCAGTAATTAAATTTCTTTCATATTCTTTTGTTTTTGTGATGTTTCTACCCACTCCAAGAACGCCTATAATTTCATTATTTTGATTATAAAGCGGTGTTTTTATTGTTTCCAAAAATTCGGTATGCCCGTCACTAGCAAAGGTTATTTCTTCTTCGTTAGTCGATGGTTTTCCTGCTTCCATTGCGATTTTATCATTAAGACGGAAAAAGTCAGCCAATTCCTTATCTACAAAATCATAATCCGTTTTACCAACAATTTCACTCTTTGTTGCTCCAAAAAACTGTTCGAAACGTGCATTACATCTTACATATTTTCCTTCAACATCTTTAAGCCAAACTAAATCTGGAATCGTGTCTCCAATGACTATGGTCTGCAATTCGTTCTCTATTGCCTTCTCGTTGGCTGCAATTAATAATTTGTTTTGCTCTTTTAGTTGTTTTTCTTCTTCAATTTTTTCTATGGTTCTCGAAATTATTTTCGCAAATGCATCAATAACATTTTGCTCTAAAGGTTTTAAAAAAGATAGGTTTTCAGTATAAGCTACCGTTAATTTACCCACGCTTTCATTGAAAACAACAATATTACGAGTCAAACATTCTTTGTCTGCTGAAAGCGTGTAGGTTTCGTTATTAGTATATTGTTGCTGATTAATTTCAAATAAAACATATATTTTCTCAGGAAAACGCATGCTTTTAGGAATGATTTTATTTACAAATTCTTTACAAATATCTCCCAGTTTACTGAAGTCTTCTTTTAACTGGTATAATAAATAAACAGTTTCCAATTCATTTATTCTTTCTTGTAACTGGACCTCATTTTCTTCAACTTCATTAAGCTCATTTGAATGTTTTGCCTTCTTTTTGTGTTCATTAGAAGATGTCAATTGAACTGTTTTAATTTGATTTTGAAGCTTCAAAATCTGATTTTCTAACTCTTGATATGTTGGTTTTTCCCTTATCATCTTCTTATTTTTTGATTGATTATAATTCAATCATTATTCATGAAAACCTATGATTTTCATTTCATTAGTTATTCTTATGAATACTAATGGTCTATAATAAAACGTTTGGTCAGCATATAGGGGATATGTTTGCCTAATAAAAGGAACTTTTTTTAGTGTATATAAACAATACATTAAGTTCGCAATTATCCGTTTTTCCAATAAATTTGGGGGAAAATTCTTCTCAAAAATACTCTTTTTTATGAGAATAGTATAGGTTTTTACAACAATTTACTACGGGGTTGTTTCCGATTTTTTAGAATCAAGGTGTAAGCTTTCAATAAAATTTTCTATTGAAGCCGCCTTGTCAACACTAAAATCTCCAATTTTAGTTCTTCTAAGTGCAGATAAATGTGCGCCAGAATTTAAGGCCAATCCAAAATCATAAGCCAAAGAACGAATATAAGTTCCTTTACTACAAACAACTCTAAACTCAATTATGGGTAAATTTATTTTTGTGATTTCAAATTCAGAAATACGAACTGTTCTTGCATTAATCTCGGTAGTTTCTCCTTTTCTTGCTAATTCATACAAGCGTTTTCCATCTTTTTTTATGGCAGAAAAAATAGGTGGTTTTTGTTGAATATTTCCTAAAAATTGCTGGGTGGTTTCTTTTAATAAAGTTTCCGTAATATGTGCCGTTGGAAAGGTGTTATCGATTTCGGTTTCTAAATCATAACTGGGGGTGGTTGCTCCTAATGTAAAAGACCCAGTATATTCTTTCTCTTGTCCTTGATAAATATGAATTTCTTTGGTTTGTTTCCCAGTGCAAATAATTAACAAACCTGATGCTAAAGGATCCAAAGTTCCTGCATGACCTACTTTAATTTTCTTAATATTAAAACGCTGTCTGATTTCCCAACGAAGTTTATTAACTACTTGAAAAGAGGTCCAGTTTAAGGGTTTGTCAATTAATAAAACTTGACCCTTTTTAAAATCTTCTTCGGTTTTTATCATTATGAAAAAAAACTTTTTATGATGAGATACCTGTCTTCGTTTGAATGACAGGTTCAAATTAATTTAATAGGGCGTACCCAATCGCACCTATCCCTACAACGGCACAGTAGAGAGCGAAATAGGACAACTTACTTCTTTTAACCAAAGCGATCATCCATTTACAAGCGAATAAACCGGCGATAAAGGCAGCAATAAAACCTGCTGCAATAGGAATGATTTCTGAAGATTGAAAGGCAAGATCACCTCCTAATATATCTTTTCCAATTTTTCCAAAAATCAAAGGAACTACCATTAAAAAAGAAAAACGGGCAGCGTTCGTTTTGTCGATTCCTAATAAAACTGCCGTAGAAATTGTTGCGCCAGATCTAGAAATACCTGGTAACATTGCAATTGCTTGTGAAACTCCAATAAGTAATGAATTGGAAAAAGAGACCTCTTTTTGGGTATTTTTTGCTTTGTCTGCTAACAATAAAAGCAAGGCTGTTACCAATAACATAAAGCCAACTAATAAAATATTTCCGCTAAAAAATGCAGCTAATTGTTTTTCAAAAAGCAACCCAACAACAACTGCTGGCAGCATAGAAATAATAATTTTTATAGAGAATTTAAATTCTTCATTCCATTTCAATTGAAACAACCCTTTAAAGATTTGTGCTATTTCTTTTCTAAAAATAACCAAGGTGCTTAATGCGGTTGCAAAATGTAAAACAACGGTAAAGGTCAAACTTTCTTTTGGTACAGAAGTGTCTCCTAAAATTGCTTTTGCCAATTCTAAATGACCACTTGAGGAAACTGGTAAAAACTCAGTTAATCCTTGAATAATTCCTAAAATAATTGCTTCTATACTATTCACTTTTACTTTTTAGGGTTTGCTAAAATAGCATAGATTTCGATTCCTAAACCGATGATAACTAAAGTGGGTGCTAACCGGATGCGCTGCCAATTATAAATTTCTTTATTAAAGACATCAGGGTTATCGCTTCCTCCCCCTGCCATAAATATAAATCCTAGCAGAATAAAAAGGAGCCCTACAATCATGATGATGTAATTTCTTTTTCCAAATAGTAAAGAAGATTTTTGTGTCTGTTCGTTGCCCATAATATTAATAATAAAGTTCGTCTGTTTGTAGGTTTAAGAAACGCTGTGTTGCAAAAAAGGTACTCAACCAAGAAATTAAAAAAGCTGAAATTAAAACACCTCCAACTAAATATCCTAAAGTTATATAATCTTTAATTAATGCTAAACTCGGCGCATATTTATCTAAATAGAAGACAATAATTCCTAGGGCAATCAATGCTAAAAAGGCACCTATGGTTCCTAATTTTATACTCTGCCAAATAAAAGGTCTTCGTATAAAACTTTTTGTAGCACCTACCATTTGCATGGTTTTTATGTTAAAACGTTTGGAATAAATAGACAGTCTAATGGAACTATTTATCAAAATCATTGCGACCAAACTAAGAAAACTGCTGACGACTAGGAGCCAAAAACTAATTCTTTTAATATTTTTAGTTAAGATGTTAATTAGTGGTTTGTCATAAGAAACATCGGCGACAAATGCATTTTTCAGAAAACGTGTTTCTATATCCTGCATTATCTCAGGAGTCACAAAATCGGCTTTTAAGTATATATCTATTCCGTTTTTTAAAGGATTGGTTCCTAAAAATTTCAAAAAATCTTCCCCAATTTCTTTACTATAAATTTTAGCAGCTCTTGTTTTACTGATGTAAATAATTTTTTTAGTGAACGCTTCTTTTTTTAGCGAAGCTTTTAAATCTTCCCTGTTTTTAGTAGAAATAGCATCTTTTAAGAACAAGGTTATGGCCACTTTTTCTTTTACACGATTTGCAATGAAGGTAGATTTCAATAAAACCAATCCTAAAATACCCACCATAAAAAGTACCAAAGCAATGCTTATTACTACTGAAAAGTAAGAAGAATGCAATCGTCGTTTTTGATAAGAATCAAATTTTGAAGACATTTTACAATTTATTTTTTATACGCTTGCAAGATAATAATTAGAAAGCATTTGACCTTAAGATTGGTCGTGTTTTAACGTAGCAATCTCTTGGCATAATTCAATAAGAATTCCATTGGTAGCTTTTGGATGCAAAAAAGTTACTAACTTATTATCTGCTCCTTTTTTTGGCGTTGGATTTAACACGACAAAACCTTCCTTTTGAAGTCTTTCTATTTCAGCGACAATGTCAGAAACTGCAAAAGCAATATGATGAATTCCTTCGCCTTTTTTTGCGATAAATTTAGCAATAGGACTTTCTGGATTCGTCGCTTCTAGTAATTCAATTTTATTGGGTCCGGCTTTAAAAAAAGATGCTTTTACGCCTTCAGCTGCAATCTCTTCTGTTTTGTAATGGGGTGTTCCAAAAAGTGAAGCAAACAACGCATTCGACTTTTCTAAATCTTTTACAGCAATACCGATGTGTTCTATTTTTTCCATAAGACTTATTCTTCTTTTGCAATAATAGTGATATTATCCAATTCATAGGTGCCATCAAAGTTTCCATTTCTATTTCCAGTATATTTAAATGCGATATAAGCAACTCCCGAGTAGGCTGATAATTCAATATAAGTGGAATGTGCCCAGTTTTTAAAACTCGTTCCATCTGCTACTATTTTTGCTGGCAAAACAGTCCATGTTGCTTGGTTTATATGGGCTGTATTTCCGTTAAAATCTGTTGAAATGAATACGACTAATTCACTTCCATTTGCAAAACTATTTGAGGTCTCAAAAGATAAAAACTCTTGTACTGTAGTCTCTAAATTAATTGCTGACGTTATTAACCAAGAAACAGTATTTGTATCATCTGAATTTTTAGACCCAATTCTAGCCGCTTTACTTTGCGAATAGGAATCTGTGTAGGATCTCCAAGATTTTGTACCTTCTTCACGGTAGTTAATCCAATTCAAAATATCAACATCTCCAGATTCAGCATCAAAATTTTCTTCCAATAAAATTTTGGTAAAATTTTCCATTGGTATAGGAGAACACCTTTCTTGCTCCATGGCAACATCCTGGGTAGTGTTTAAATTAAGTACGATAAAATCCCCTCCAAAACTTTTAGAAACGACAGCCTGTATACTACCCGCTTTTTCTGGTAAAGTGATATTGGAAAAACTTGAAAAAGAACTTGTTTCTAATAATAAATTGTCATAACCTAATCCTAAACACGTTTGAATTTTACGTTGTGTATCAAAATCTTCTTTGGGGTCTACATAGGATTTCCCTGTTAAACTTGCTTCAAAAAACACATTTTCTAGCCTAATAAAAGTGCCGATATTCGTGTCATTTATGCCTGCAAAATCAATAATTTTAGGTACAATTTCTTTTGTAATTCCGGTTCTAAACAAATGATTTGACATTTGATTTACTGTAACGGCTTCCACTTCTGTAACATCGGTCGTCTTTATTTTTCCTCCAATGGTAATAATGCCATCTCCAGAATTTGTCTCGCCAATATATAAGCCTTTTAAACGAATGAAAATTTTCCTACCCACATTAAAGGTTGAATAATTATTGATTAAATTAAGGGCGATTTTAATTCCTGATGTAGGGTTTTCTGGTGCATCTTGCATATAAAATTCTTTGTAGAAATTTCCAGTTTTATCAGAAGAAATAACATATCCTACTACAACGATATTCGATTTGATTTTTATGGGTTCATTTCCTTTTATATACAATTCTTTTACCTGTTTTATTGTTTTCTCTTGAAGTGTTCCAAGACGAATACTGTCTATAATTTTAGAGATGGCCTCATTCTCTTCTGCCTCTAAATTTTGTGGTACAGTAAAATCACTATCTTCTACACAAGCGCTAAAAAAAAGGCTGGTGATAAAAGCGAGTACTAACATGATTGTTTTATTTTTTTTCATTTCCATTTATTTTTTAAAAACTAATACTTGCATTTAAAAAGTAGGTTGCACCCCTACCATACCAATATTTGTTACCAAATACAGGTTTTTGAAGTGCTTTGTCTGCTCTTAATTCATTATAATTTGCGTTTCTACCTTGTTCAAAACCTCCAGATTTATAGGCCTCATTTAATAAATTATTTACGGTTGCAAATACGCTGATATAATATTTTGTTATTTTCCACGATTTTCCTCCCACAAGATTTACAACTTTATAATTGTTAAATTTCTCTTGCTGTAACAAATTCTTAGCAACGTTTAGATCATAGTTTGGAAAAGTTAAACCATCTGCATCAGTATAAAAATTAGAGGTTCTTGTTAGGGGAGCAATATCGACAAATGTGTTGCTGAAAAAATTTGTCGTTGCACCAAACCACCAATAATTGGGGTCTCTATATTCAAAACCAACAGAGAATGCATTGTGGGGTCCTGCAGCAATTTTATAGTTATTTAAGTTTGAAGTATACTCTTCTGATTGTCCGTTTTCATCAAAAACACCTTCATTAGTCCTATCTGAAGTAAGGTATAAATTTGGATTGTTAGCAAAGGTAAAACGACCCATTGCTGCTGCGCCTTTTAGTTTTATCGTAGCGGTAACTTGTGCTTCTAACCCGAACTCTAACCCAATTTGTTTCTTGTCAATTCCGGATAAAATTTCTTGGACAAAGGCTGTATTATCTCCTCCAATTCCATCAGCAAAATAGAAAGAAATTTCTGTTGCCTCTTTTATGGATGTGTAATAGCCAGTAAGCCTAGAAGTAATTATAGGGCTTCTTCTAATGTAACTTACATCTGTAGAAAATATTTTTTCGGACTGTAAATTTTTAACACTATTATTGTTTTCTCTAGCATTAGAAAAAGAATTTCGAAGGGTTGGTGCCTGTGTTAAATACCCAACATTCATGTCTATTAAATTACGTCCATTAATTTTATAAGTGCTGCCAGATTTTACACCATAATTTGTAAAATTTAATGCTGCTGATTTCCCGAAAGAGGTGTTTTCAAAGCGCCCGTTTTTGTATAAACCTTCTCTTTGACTTGTTATTTTAGAGAGGTTTGTTGCAACAAAAAAATCTATTTTATTGTATTTAAATTGTGCCTGCGCAAAAGCGGAAATTACCGTCGCATTTAAGTTGAAATTGTATTTGAATTGTTCTCCTTTACCAACAATTCTATCGGGATTTAATAAATCATTTTGCATTTTCGTTTTTGTGTCTGCAAAGTTGTTGATGTCTAAATAACCATTTCCACCTAGTAAATCCAGTACTTTTGCGTAGTTATGGGAATGGAAACGTTTGTAGGTTAGTTTGCCATTGAGAGAAAGGGTATTATTTATTTCTGTGTTTAAAATAGCATTTAATGTGAATTGTTTGTCATCATTTCTATCTTCATACAAAACATATGCATTTTCTGAATTTGTACTTGCATTCGTTCTATTTGCTTTAAAAAGCGTATTCCAATTTAATTGCCCATCATTTACAATGATTTCTTGCGCCCTATATGCATCTGATAAATTATTATTTCTTAAAGAGTAACTAGGCAATTTTTGGTAATAAATTGGACTGGGATTTGAACCGCGATTAAAATCTAAACGACTATTTCCTATTTTACCAAACTGATAAAAAACGTTGTTTGTAGTATTGATTTTTCTGAAAGATTCCAATAATGATTTAGCATTACAATAGGTTCGTTTACATCTTTAATTCTAGAATTAATTCTATTTCCATTTAAATTCCCCCAATATTCATTGTATTTAATTCCTTTTAAATCAAAAACTTCTTGTGTGTTTGGAGAGGATTTCCCTCTTCTATTGGGTGTAAATATTCCTGTAAAATTAACTCGATGCTTGTCGTTTATTTTCTTTTCTATGGAGGTAAATACTCCATATGCGTTATAGGAAGTACCTTCATTAAACCCTTCATTTCCGGACCTTCTACTTCCAGAAAATGTCATAGACCATCCTTTTTTAGAAATTCCAGTACTGTGAGTTGCCATAACTCTGTGCTCATAACTTCTGTTAGATGAGGAATAGGAAATTCTTGTTCCTGGTCTTTGTTGAGAAGCGCTGGTGTTCATGTTTGTGCTCCCTAAGACACCTCCAAAAGTATAATTGACAGGAGTCAAACCGTTGCTAAATTCTTGATTTCTTAAAACGTCATTTAAACCGCCCCAATTACTCCACTGGGGTCTGCCATCGTAGATTTTATTCATCTCGATTCCATTGATTAAAACTTTTCCATTCCCAGAATCTAGCCCCTTTATTCTGAAAAATGAAGCACTGAATTCAAAAGCAGCAGTTCTTAAAAAAATATCTTTGGAGGCTTGTAGAAGTCCAGAAATATTATCTGCAGCATTTGCATCATTATACAATTCGTCATCTGTAATTGTAATAATACTTAAATCTAATGCTTCTTTAAAATCTTTAAAGAGTCGTATTTTTCCCAACGTTATGGGTAGGCTATTTAGTTCTAAAGGAAAACGCTGTGTTTCATAGCCAAGTAATTGAACTTCTAAAATGAAACTCCCATTTTTAAGATTTGTCATTAAAAAGGCACCATCTTCTTTTGTAGTTGTCGTTCTCCCTGTGTTTTTAAGCTGTATTAAAACATTTTTGAGCGGCCTTTTAGAATCATTATCTATAACAATTCCTTTAATACTGTTTTGTGCATTCATTTCTGAAAATAGAAATAGTAGCATAAATACGAATGAAATAATTCTCTTCATAATTCTCTTTTTCTTTCATTTTTTTTATAAAATTAAGAAATTTTAATTTAAAAAAACATAAAGCACTGATAGTTAGTCTTTTTTAATGCTATTTTTTTGTATTTTAGTCATAAAAAATTAAAAAAAATGAAGCAGAAAACGTATTTATTATTTTTTCTTTTAAGCATTGTAAATACTATTTTTTCTCAAAAGGAAGAAAAAAGATACATGATAAGAACCATTGCCTTTTATAATTTGGAAAATTTATTTGACACTATAAATGACGTAACTAAAAATGATGAAGCAAGCCCAATGATGGAGTTAAAAGCAAATAAATCTAAAGTATATTGGGACAAGATTGATAAATTAGGAAGTACAATTGCTCAAATTGGAGCGGACAAAACAAAGACAAGTCCTGCAATTATTGGTGTTTCTGAAGTTGAAAATTTAAATGTTTTGGAAGACCTTGTAAAATCGAAACATTTAGTTTCTAAAAACTATGAAATTATTCATTATGATTCTCCAGACAAACGAGGAATTGATGTTGGTTTGCTATACCAAAAAAGATATTTCAAACCCCTTTATCACGAAGCTTTCAATCCTAGAATTTATAGGAATAGTTTTCCTGTTTATACAAGAGATCAGTTGTTAGTTTCTGGATATTTAGATGATGAATTAATACATGTCATTGTTAACCACTGGCCCTCTAGAAGTGGTGGAGAAGCAAAAAGCAGGCCTTTGCGGGAGAAAGCGGCGTATCAAAATATAAAAATTATTGAGCAAATCAGAGCAAAAGAAGAAAATCCAAAAATCATTATCATGGGCGATTTTAATGATGATCCAATCAATTCGAGTTTCAAGAAAATTTTAAAAACCAAAAGAAAAAAGGAAAACGTGGGTTTAAAGGATCTATATAACCCCTATGAAGAGTTGCATCGGCGAGGTTTTAATACCCTAGTCTATAGAGACAATCTCAACTTATTTGACATGATTTTAATTTCGTTTCCACTTTTAGACAAAGGAGAAAAGGACTTTTCTACCTATAAAATGTTTAAAGCGATGATTTTTAACAAACGTTTTTTAAGCGGTAAAAAAGGAAAATACAAAGGCTATCCTTTTAGAAGTTTTTCAAACGGTGGTTACACTGGGGGTTATTCTGACCATTACCCTGTTTATATGTATTTGATTAAAGAAAAGCACTAGAGATCATTGTTTAATCGCGTAAAACCCATCGTATATGAAACTTAGTAGCCAAAAAAGGCTTTTACTTTTCGATTCAAAAACAAAAAGAACGATATTATGGTTTTGCTATTTTTTTATATATTTATGCGTATTTCCATTCTCAAACTTCAAAAAATAAATTCCATCCTTTAGGTCTTGAATGTCAATTTTATCATTGTTAGATACGTTTCCATGATTTACCAACCCACCTAATATATTATATATTTTATAATGTTCTGTTTTGGTCAATCCAAAAATTTCAATAAAATCAGACGCAGGGTTAGGAGCAATAGTTAAGTTGCCTTTGGTGTCAAAATTAGTTATTCCTAAAACTGTATTTTCCACATCTCCAGTTATAGAATTAATTGATCCACATTGAGATTGTGTTATAAGAGTTTCCTCAACCCAAACTCCTAGTAGTGAACTTGGCGGGTTTGGTTTAGAAGCCTCTGTATTATAATACAATACATAACTGTTTGAAAAGGTGCCATTTCCATCATCTACATATACTTCCCAACGATTTTTAATTTGATTCCATGCAATCTGAAATTCACAATTTCCTACTCCACCACAAGGTGAGTTTTCATTTACAGGATTCGTTTCAAAGATGTTTCTTCCGGTTGCATCTCTCTTTTTTTGTTGAAAAGTATAATCTTGATTTTCTATTAATGGATGACAAGCATTAAGCACAATGGTTTGTGAAAAAGCATTTGTACCAATAAAAATAAAAATTAATCTTAAAATATGATTTATTTGTTTCATCTGATACTTCTTTAATTACTTGATGGAAAAGTTCCTGTAACACAAATTACATACCTAACAACTGTATAAGGCTGCATATTATTTACTGCTGTATTATCACCTGTTTCACCAATCATGTTTGTGTTCATGGATGAAAGTGTACCGTCAGAAGCATATTCTTTATCCAGTAATTTTGTGCCAGCTGGATAGTTCTCTGTTGGTGAAGAACTATTCCCATCTTCAGTTACAGCATTGACAGTATGACTGTGCGCTGGTAAATTTGATTTGGTTAGTGTATTTGTTGTTGAACCTCCTTTATCCCCTAGGCTATAATTTGGTAATCCAGTTCCTTGCCCTTTTCCAACAGGGACACGACTTCTTAAATCTGGTAAAGCAAAAGTGCTTCTACCATCACCTCCATATTGGGTTCCTAGTAATGAAAACAAAGTACTATAACTTGCTATAGATAATAGTTGCCCTTCGCAAGACTTCCATCCTCTTTGGTCAAAGTTTATTGCAGTCATTTTAATATCGCCTAAATATGCTTCTTGCGCATTTAGATTCATAAATGTCAAAAATAAAATTGTAGATAAAAGGTAAATTTGTTTCATTGTAAATAATTTTTAGCTGTTAACACTTTGTTCTGATGTTTGCTAACGGGGGTGATTAGTTGTGGGGACTTTGCACAAAAATAGTGTATAATAATGAACCCTGCTTGCCAGCAAGCAGAAATTTTAATTAAAAGGCGCGTACTAGCAATAAATTATATGCGGCTTAAGTTTGTTTTTATTCAAATATTATAGGTAAATCAGAATTTAAAATTTTCACAATATGGAAAGGCTGAGTAATCACAGTTGTTGCATTTCCTTTGGGAACTACCTTCGTTATATTAACGATAATATTTTCAGAATTTGACATTATATTTAATTCCAAACGATGACCTCCACTCCCTTTTATCTCGTCAAATATTGCAATAACCTTATATTGAGAAAAGTCGATATCTATTTCTGAAAAATTATCAGAAACATTATTTACTGAATTCATTTGAGATATTAAGTTGTCCCACGTATTTTGGTCAGTAATTTCTAAATTCTGCTCCATAATTCCTTCGTCTCCATTTCCAAAAAGAGTGTCTTTAGCAATTAAAGTAGATTCAATATTTGTCATTTCGGAATTGTCATCGTTTGAATTGCAACTCAAAACGAATATTGATAACAAGATCATTAATACAATTTTTTTCATAATAGTTTTTCTTTCGTTTATCCATTGTTCAACTTTGGGATATATTTCTTTTTTTGAACTTTTAGATTTTAAAATTCGACTATGATTATAGTTTTCTAAATTTCCATTCTCTTTTGAGTAGAAAATCAGTCTATTTTTCTCATTTTTAAATGCTTTTAGAAACTTTTCACAACCTTCTTTTGGTGCTATAAAATGATCTCCTTTGGCACAAATTGATAATATTGGCACATTTATCTGACTCATTTTTTTTAGATAATCAAAACCATTTTCTCCAATAAAATTATTTTTTAAATTCCAATCAAACCATTGTTTCATAGTGTAATAACTTTCACTATGTTCCGTTGATCCTGCAGTTTTTGAAGGAACTTTTCCCAAAATAGCAGTTAAGTATTTGCTTGATAATAATTTTATTCTACTGTTTAATTTCTCTCCAGCTCCGAATGCTTGCACTCCAAATAAAGTAATACTGTTAATCTTTGATTTATAGCTTGGATTGTTTATTAAAAACATTGTTAAAACAATTCCGCCACCACTATGAGTTAAACAATCTATATTTTTCAAATTCTTAATGTTGAATAGAAAATTAAATGTTGATTTGAGATCAAACTTTGCAATAGTCTCAAAATTAAATTTATGTTCGGTTTTTTGGCTATTTCCGTGATTTCTCCATTCCATTATCCAACACGTAAATCCCTTTTCTGTCAAATATGATGCAATTCCGTCACATATTTTTCTGTTTGAAAATGTTCCGTGAGTTAAAAAAATATGCTTGTCTAATATTTTTTCAGAATTCAGTTTCCAAAGAGCAATAATTTGGTTATCCTTCGTTTTTATATGGTAAAGTTGTTCTTTCAGGATTTGAGTCTTTAATTATTACCAACGGTTTGTGTATGATTAGTAGCGTATTTAATCAACGACTTTAGCAAATAAAAACTGAATAGAAAATCCGTGAGCTTGCCTGCGGCAGGCAGGGACTTTCGCAAGTAAGCAAAAAGCCAGCAATAAAGTTTATACGGGTTAGCAAACGTTATTTTACATTCACCATTTTCTTTTTTCCTTTTCCATAATAAATGGTATTACAATTGTTCGCTGTTGTAATGATGACTAGATTGTTTTCAATCTTACCTCCCCAACTATTTTTATAAATAACGAATGCGTATTTATTATTTGAGATTTTATAAATCATACCTTTAACCTCTATGCCTCCCGTAATGGATGACTTCCATACGGTATGGACACTAGCAGTGGAAAAAGATTCTTTACCATCAGTACTACTCCAAACAGTTTTTTTATCATATAAACAGTTTGATTCATCGAAATTTTCAAGTATATAGGGTACTTTATCCTCTCCTATATAAAGCTTTGTTTTGTCTCTGCTAAGTTGAGCCTTAAATGCAGGAAGTTGTATTCCTGTCTTTCTATCTTTAAGTGTTATTGTGTAAAGATAACTGCTTTCTTTTTTATATTCTACTCGGTACTTACTTTGATTTATCTTTCTCTCACCCCCTAGGTTGTTCCAAAAATAATAATAATCAAATAAGCCTCGAGAATTGATTTTATAATAAATATTATTACGTAAAAATCCTCCTTTCTCGGCTTCTTCTTTTTCTTTAAGTGCAGATGCTTCTTTTTTGGATGTTTTAACTTCATCTGCACTTATACCGTAGTGATTCTTTATGATGTTTTGAAATAGAATTTTTTTGGGATACATTCTTAAATTTTTATCATATCCTCCGTAATAATTCACATGTTTTTTTAGTAAACCTATATAATTCTTAACCAAATTTTCAAGTTTATTACCTGCGTCAGCAAGGAAAGCATCTTTAGAAGGTACATTGGAGCCGCAAACCATTAGAAAATTTTGTAATGAAAATTCATTACTTAGATTGCCGTACCATATTTTCAATACTCTCCCTTTAGCAAAAGGCAACTTTGCTGTATATTCGTAATCAAGAAGAAAATAATCTTTTAACATCTCTAATCTTTTCTCTAATTCTTTGCCGTTTGCTTTCGGAAAAACAAGCGTAAATCCATCATCATTAGAAGATATACCTTCTAACATCTCGACCAAACCTTTATTTAAGAGCAGCTGTTTTAGTTCTTCGTTCTCTGCCTCAGTATTTACTTTGCTAGAAAATTTTTTAGGCATCAGTAGATTATCTAAGGCATTAAAGTGGGGGCTTATTTTTTCTATTATTAATTTTTTTAACTCCTTGCTAAAACGATTCCTATACAATTCAGGATACTTTTTTCCCCATTTTGAAAGAACATCAATTTCATAGT
Organism: Polaribacter sejongensis; assembly: GCA_949545755.1. Classification (GTDB taxonomy): domain Bacteria; phylum Bacteroidota; class Bacteroidia; order Flavobacteriales; family Flavobacteriaceae; genus Polaribacter; species Polaribacter sejongensis_A. The sequence goes on from CATITK010000046.1 coordinate 46,538, forward strand.
CATAAAACGAATAATATTTTGCTAATTTTTCTCCGAGTTCCCATCTTTTTTTTACCAAAGCATTATAAACAGCTTCTTTATCTGCTTTTTTCTTTATCCCAACTTTTTTTAAATCAGATTTATATTCAGATTTAAACACTGTAAAGTCCACGATATCAGGGGTTACATTGTAGCCAATAAAGTTTCTAGCGTAGTATCTATCTACAATAAAATTGCCTACGGACATGTATTCTTGGAAGTTAATTTGATATGGATTATTGGCAGCCAATGAATTTTGACTTTCAATGGCATCACTAGCATAATAACTACCATCTATGATTGTGAAGCAATTAGGACAATCTTTTTTTGCTCTTACGAGTGATTTTTGTTTAAATTCTTCTGTGATTTCAGGCTCGGAATAAGAATGTACTTTATTATGTTCTTCTTTCAGCGGTTCTAGGAAATATTCTTTTGCAATTGGAGCATTCTTTATTCGGCTAATATTTTGTGCTAATAACGACGACCCTCCTAAAAGAACGAAAAGAATTAAATAAGCGAATCCTTTTTTCATATCTAAATAATTTATTTTTTAATATTTGTTAATGATTTGCATAGAATTAGTTGTGTAAATTTAGTAAAAAAAATACTATTCCACATTGCAAGCAAAGGTTAATGAACGAGCAGTGTCGAATTTACATTCATTAACTTTTAAATAGCAAGATACTTAATAGAAACAAAAAACGGTTTGAGTCTCCACCCAAACCGTTATTACTTCTTATTGTAAGTAGTTTTTACTTCAATTCTTTCAATAATGTATTGGCTGCAAGTTTACCCAATTCATTAGAAGCTAAAGGGCTTGCACCTGTGATTAGTTTTCTGTCAACACAAACGGTTTTATCAGATTCTGTATTAAC
>CATITK010000047.1 GCA_949545755.1 Polaribacter sejongensis
GAAACGAACTTTCAGTTTCCCAACCAGAAGTCTGTTTATATAGGTAAAGTAAGAGAAGTTTACAATATTGATGAGCAACTTTTAGTAATGGTTGCTACAGATAGATTGTCTGCTTTTGACGTTGTTTTACCTCGTCAAATTCCGTTTAAAGGTCAGATTTTGAATCAGATTGCAACAAAAATGATGAATGATACAGAAGATATTGTTCCAAATTGGTTGTTGGCAAACCCTGATGAGAATGTAGCCGTTGGTCATTTATGTGATCCTTTTAAAGTAGAAATGGTAATTCGTGGTTATGTTTCTGGTCATGCAGCAAGAGAATACAAACTAGGCAAAAGAATTTTGTGTGGAGTTACAATGGCAGAAGGATTAAAAGAAAATGATAAATTTCCTTCACCAATCATAACGCCTTCGACAAAAGCAGCAAATGGAGATCATGATGAAGATATTTCTCGTGAAGCAATTCTTTCTCAAGGAATTGTTCCTGAAGAAGACTATATTATTTTAGAAAATTACACAAAGGCATTGTTTCAAAGAGGGACAGAAATTGCTGCGAAAAGAGGATTGATTTTAGTAGATACTAAATATGAATTTGGAAAAACAAAAGAAGGAAAAATTGTATTGATTGATGAAATTCATACACCAGATTCTTCCCGTTATTTTTATGCAGAAGGCTATCAAGAAAGACAAAATACAGGTGAAGTACAGAAGCAATTATCGAAAGAATTTGTTCGCCAGTGGCTAATTGAAAACGATTTTCAAGGAAAAGAAGGACAACAGATTCCTGAAATGTCAGAGGAAAAAGTCATTGAGATTTCTAATAGATATATAGAATTATATGAACAAATTACTGGAGAAAATTTCATAAAAGCTCCTACACAAAACATACTAAATAGAATTGAAGAAAATGTTTTGAAATTTTTAAAGTCAAAGTAGAAATAAATAAATTACAGCGACTTGACAGGTTCAAAAAACCTGCCCAATTTTCATAAATATATAAAAAATTAAGTACTATGATTATAGAACCAAGAACAAGAGGATTTATCTGTTTAACATCTCACCCAAAAGGATGTGAGCAAAATGTGATCAATCAAATAGCGCATGTAAAATCTAAAGGAAAAATTGAAGGTGCAAAAAAAGTATTAGTAATTGGCGCATCCACAGGGTTTGGATTGGCCTCAAGAATAACAAGTGCTTTTGGCTCCGATGCAGCAACAATTGGTGTTTTCTTTGATAAACCTGGAACTGAAGGAAGGCCTGGATCGCCCGGTTATTATAATACAGCTGCTTTTGAAAAACAGGCAAATGCTGCAGGTTTGTATGCGAAAAGTATCAATGGAGATGCGTTTTCTAACGAAATAAAAGAACAGGTTATTCAGTTGATTAAAGAAGATTTAGGTCAGATTGATTTGGTAATTTATAGTTTAGCATCACCAGTAAGAACGCATCCAACAACAGGCAAAAGATTTAAATCGGTTTTAAAGCCAATCGGTAGTGTTTTCTCTAACAAGACAGTAGACTTTCATACAGGTAATGTTTCAGAAATTTCTATCAACCCAGCAGAAGGGGAAGATATCGAGAATACGGTAACAGTAATGGGGGGTGAAGATTGGAAAATGTGGTTAGATGCATTACAATCTGAAAACGTATTAGCAGCAGGAGCAACAACAGTTGCATATTCTTACATTGGTCCAGAAGTGACAAAACCGGTATATAGAAATGGAACTATTGGTGCTGCAAAAAATGATTTAGAAGCAACTGCTTTTAAAATTTCTGACACTCTAAAATCGATTGGAGGAAAAGCCTATGTTTCCGTAAATAAAGCATTAGTTACACAAGCAAGTTCTGCAATTCCTGTAATTCCTTTATACATTTCTTTGTTGTACAAAATAATGAAAACAAAAGGAATTCATGAAGGTTGTATCGAACAGATTCAACGTTTATATAGTGAGCGTTTGTATACAGGGAAAGAAGTTCCCTTAGATGATAAAGGAAGAATTCGAATTGATGATTTGGAAATGAGAGAAGATGTGCAAGCAGAAGTTGCTACACTTTGGGAAAATGCTGCTACAGAAAATGTCTCTGAAATTGGAGATTTGGAAGGATATAGCAACGATTTTTACAACCTTTTTGGTTTTAAAGTTGAAGGCGTAGCATATAATGCTGAGGTAAATGAAGTTGTAAAAGTACCTAGTATAGATTAATTTTTCACCTACAAGGTTTCTAAAACCTTGTAGGTGTCTTATTTCTTTTTAAATCTACTCCGTTTTTTGAAACGCTGAAGGTTTCCCTAAAAAATAAAATTTTGAAGGCTGTAACTCTAAAACAATTAAAAGATGAACTCTCTCATAAATCAGCAAATGAGTTAAAAGAGTTGTGTATACATTTATCTAAATTTAAGAAAGAGAATAAAGAATTACTTACCTATTTGATGTTTGAGTCTCATGATGAAGAACAATACATACAAAGTGTGAAAGACCAAATGGATGTGTTTTTTACTGAAATTAATACGAAGAGTTTTTTTTATGTAAGAAAAAGTGTTCGCAAGGTTTTAACCCTTACAAAAAAGTTTATTAGGTATTCTAAAAAGAAAGAAACAGAAGTCGCATTATTATTGTATTTCTGTTATAAATTAAAAAACTTTAAACCTTCGATTAACAGAAGTACTAGATTAACAAATACTTTTGATAGGCAAATTATATTAGTTAAAAAAGCCATTGCTACCTTACATGAAGATTTGCAATATGATTATCAATTAGAATTAAATGATTTATTAGATGACTAAAAAAGAAAGACCAATTTTATCAGATCTAGTAAACGCAGGAACTTCTGATGTTGAAAAATTCCAAAACGAAGTGATTCGTCCTATTATAAAAATGCAACACAATTTATTAATAGCTTTTTTTAAAAGCTATGTACAGCAAAGAAAAATTGATTTTATCAGTCTTACATTAGAAAAAAAAAACAAGCATATTAGATCGATGCTTACAAAGGATATCAATTTTAAAAACATTCTTTTAGGCAGTATTATTGGCCATTTTTCTATGGATGAATTTTCTTTTTATCACAAAAACACGTCTGAAGTAAACAGAAGGATTGTACAGATAACCAAGCAAAGATTGCAGGATAGTCTTTCTGAACTATAGATGAAATTGTTGTTTTTCAAAAATCAACCAAAAATTTTAAATAAAAGTATTTTACCTCTTTTTGATGGTAATAATAACTGTTTTAGAAGTGGGCGTATTGCTAAAATCGGCTATACTCTTTAGTGGCACTAATACATTTGCCTCAGGAAAATAAGTGGCAGTACATTTTTTTGGGATGTCATAAGGAATCACCAGAAAACCTTTTGCTTCTCTTTCTTCTTTCTTAAAATGACTTGTTAAATCTACTAAATCTAATTTTTTTAAATTGAATGATTTCATGTCTTTTTCATTCATTAAAATAACTCTTCTCTCATTTAAAATACCTCTGTACCGATCGTCTAATCCATAAATAGTGGTGTTATATTGGTCATGAGTTCTCACGGTCATCATTAAAAATTGATTTTCTTCTAACTTAATTTCTGAGGGTTTATTAACGCTAAAATTAGCTTTTCCCGTTTTTGTTGGAGTAAAGTTATTTTCCCTCACATTGTTTGGTAAGTAGAATCCACCTTTGATTCTTATACGTCTATTGAAATTATCGAAACCTGGAATCGTTGCTTCAATCTTATCACGAATCAAATCGTAATTTGAAACTAATTCAGACCAATTCGTATTTGTGCCCTTCAACGTTGCATTTGCAACACCAGCGACAATTGCTGGTTCACTTAATAGTTGAGTTGAACAAGGAGTAAGTATTCCTTTTGATTGATGCACAACCCCCATCGAATTTTCTACAGAAACAAATTGTTCATTTGTTGCTTGAAAATCTTTTTCTGTTCTACCCAAACATGGAAGTATAATTGCTTTTTTACCTGTAATTAGATGACTTCTATTTAGCTTGGTGGATACTTGTACCGTTAAGTTGCAGTTGCGCAAAGCTTCCGCAGTATATGTGGTGTCTGGCGTTGCAGAAATAAAATTCCCACCCATTCCAAAAAACACTTTTGCTTTCTTTTTATGCATTGCTTCAATGGCTGTAACTACATCAAAACCATGTTCTCTTGGTGCTTTAAAATTAAATTCTTTTTCTAAATTGTTTAAGAAAGAGGCTGGAGGTCTTTCCCAGATACCCATTGTTCTGTCTCCTTGAACATTTGAGTGTCCACGTACAGGACAAGTTCCTGCTCCTTTTTTTCCAATACTCCCTTTTAACAATAAAATATTTACAAGTTCACGAATATTATCAACAGCATTTTTATGTTGTGTTAAGCCCATTGCCCAACAAATAATAATATTTTCATTGTTGATAATGAGAGCCGTAGCTTCTTTAATTTCTTCTATACATAAGCCTGTTTGAGGTAATAGTTCTGCTATAGAATACCTGTCTAAATCTTCTAAAAAAGTAGTTATGCTTGCAGTTTTTTCATTAATAAACTGATGGTTAAAAACAGAATTTGGTACTGTTTTTTCTTTTTCTTTCATCAGTTTTAAGATGATTTTTAACAAAGCTACATCCCCATTAATTTTTACTTGTAAAAATAAATCTGTTAAATTTTGTCCTTTTCCAATCCATTTCATAGGATTTTGGGGGTCTTTATAATTCATTAAACCAACTTCTGGAAGTGGGTTTATGGTAATTATTTTCCCTCCACGTTTTTTGGTTTCTCCTAAAGCACTTAACATTCTTGGGTGATTGGTACCTGGGTTTTGCCCCACAACAATTACTAAATCGGCATGATTAAAATCCTCTAAAGTCACAGACCCTTTTCCGATTCCGAGGGTTTCTGTTAATGCAATACCACTAGATTCATGACACATGTTTGAACAGTCTGGGAGGTTGTTTGTTCCAAATTGACGAACAAATAATTGATATAAAAAAGCGGCTTCATTACTGGTTCTTCCCGAAGTGTAAAAAACAGCTTCATCGGCAGTATCTAAAGAGTTCAATTCAGTACCAATCACTTTAAAAGCAGCTTCCCAAGAAATTTCTTCATAATGACTCGCGCCTTCTGGTAAATACATTGGTTGTGTAATTCGTCCACTTTTACCAATCTCATAATCTGACAACTCTGACAATTCTTGTACAGAATTAGATGCAAAAAATAATGAAGAAACTTTGTTTTTAGTAGCCTCTTCGGCAACCGCTTTTGCACCATTTTCACAATACTCAGCCAGAAGAGCTCTCTTGTCATCTGGATCTGGCCACGCACAGCCTGGACAATCAAAACCATTTTTTTGATTTATTTTTGATAATAAATGAATTCCCTTGGTAACCCCAACTTCATTTTTAATATGAGATAGTGCAGAGGCAATTGCCTTTACTCCAACAGCCGTTTTTGGGATTCTTGACAAACGAATTCCTGTTAATTTTTCTGGTGGATTTTCTTTCGGATCTTCAGACATAACTAGGTTTTGTTTTAACAAATGATGGGTTGGAATAAATGGTCATTTTTTGTGCTCTTGTAAATCCTATTAAGCAAATGCCAAACTCTTTTGCAAAATCTACAGCCAAAGAAGAACATGCAGAAACTGCAATGATAATAGGAATTTTTGCTATGAATGCTTTTGATACAATTTCGTAAGAAACTCGCCCGCTGACAATTAAGTAATTTGCATCCTGTAAGGCTTGTTTCATCAACAAATCTCCAATAACTTTGTCTACAGCATTGTGTCTTCCAATATCTTCTTGAATCGTTAAAAATTCATATTTTTTATTAAAAACAGCAGCAGCATGGCTTCCTCCAGAACTTTTAAATGTATGCTGTAAACTACTCATTTTAGAAAGCATTTCATGTAAAATAGCACTTGGAAAAGTAGTTGTTTGTGTTAATTTTTTTCCTTCAACTTTAATATCTTTTAGTTCTTTTTTGCCACAAATTCCGCAGGAAGAAACAGATAATAATGTTCTTTTATTAAGGTAACCTTTTCCTAACAGATCTTTTGAAATAGTAACGTTTACGATGGAAGGAACTCCATTTTCTTCCTTATCAATTTGGAAAAATAAGGTTTCGCTACTTTTGTAAATATCTTCTGAAAAAAGCAGTCCTCTAACCAATTCTTTGTCATTATCTGGAGTTCTCATAACCACAGTATAAGCCGTGTTATTAATGTTAATTTGCAATGGTGCTTCTACCACCAAAACATCCTGAATAGGAGTTGAATTTTTTGTGGTGATTTTGAATGCTTGATAGGTCGTTGTTTGCATGAATGGAAAGTTAAGCTTTCTCTACAAACTTAATGAAAATGTAATAGCTTTTATAATCTGTTTACTTTAAAATCACTCGATTTTTGAGCATAAAATACAAATTAGTTTATTTTGTATATCTGTTGAGAAAAATAAATACAAATTTCCACCTTCTTTAATTTTTGTTTCTTTTCGAATTTGAGCGACGCTTTTTGGAAAGTTTCTAATTGTAATATTTGCTTTATTTTCTGGTAAAAACTTCTTAATTTTTTTCTTATCATAAGGTGCGATTTCTTCAATTTTAAAAACTCTTCCAGGGAAATCGATGATTTCATTTGAAGTATATAAGTGCGAATGTTGATGGAGTTTAAAGATATTGAATTGATGAGAAATTTGATGAAATCCACCAGATTTTAAAATTGCAGCATTGGGTTCATATAGATAGGAGCGTGGTTCTGAATAAACAGAACTTACATCATCTTTATAGTTGAAGTTAAAAGATTTAGTTTCATTTTTACCAATATTTATTGTTTTAATTTTAATCGTTTTTTTATGATTTTTTTCTAATAAAAATAATAATTCTTTTACTTCATTCTGAAGTGCTATAATGTGAACTTCTTTCACAAATTTCAAGTTATTGATCGTGCTTGTGATATCTAAAATAGGAGCGTTTTTAATTAAAATTTGATTGGTTTTTAAAAATAAAAAATCAATATTTTCAGGGATATTAGGCAAACAATCATTTAGTAAAAATACCTTTCCTTTTACATTATTTCTTCTTGATGGATCGATATAAATACAATCGAAATTTTCTTTTGTATTTTTTATGTATTCAATTCCATCACCAGAAAAAGTAGTGCAATTTTTTATGTTTAATTGTTGATAATTATGTTTTACGATTGTTGATAAATTTTCGTTTATTTCACAATGAATCACTGATTTAAATTGTTTTGAAAAATAAAAACAATCGACTCCAAAGCCACCAGTAATATCAATAACAGAGTCTCCTTTGATTAAATTAGATTTGTAGTTTGCAGCAATCTCAGAGGAGGTTTGTTCAATGCTAATTGTTGCTGGATAATAAATTTTTTTTGTTTGAAACCAAGAAGGTAGCTTCTGTTTTGATTTTTGTTTAGAAACAATTTGGTTTGCCAATTCTTGTATAGAAACAGCATCAAAAGGACTTCCTTTTAAAATCAATTTTGTTAGGTCAGATTTTAAATTATCCGCAATATACTGCTGAACTTCTGGATGTAATATTGCTGAATTCAAAATTTATTTTAAATATCTTTTGTGATGGATTTTACTATTTTATTATCCGATAAAAATTCTTTTAAAATTACTTTTATAGCCGTGTATAAAGGGATAGCAGTAATCATTCCAACGACTCCAAAAAGTAATCCTCCAATAATAATAATTAAAAATATTTCTAAGGGATGTGATTTTGTTGTTTTAGAAAATATCAACGGCTGACTTGCAAAATTATCAATTAATTGCGCAATAAAATACCCAATCATTACATAAATTGTTGTGGGTAAAATTTGAGTTTGAAAGTCTAACCCAATATTACTTGTCATCGACAAAACAAAAATTATTACAGCTCCAATCATCGGCCCAACGTATGGAATTAGGTTTAATAGGGCACATAAAAAAGCAATAACTATTGCATTGTCAATACCGAAAATTAATAAGATAATTGTATATAAAATAAATAGAATAGTGATTTGCAATAGCAACCCAATAAAATACCTTGATAGTAAATCATTAATGGTCTCTAGCGATTTAGAGAATCTTCCTTCTGTTCCATTTGGTATAATTGTCATCACACCTTTCTTTAATAATTGTCTGTCTTTCATAAAAAAGAAAGAGATGAATAAAATAGAAAATAGCCCAACACTCAAGGACCCAATAGTACCTATAATTGCATTTAAAAAGTTTGGAATTTCTTTAAATTGAGCAGCAAAATCAACATTCTTTAATTCACTCAAAACATCAATTCCTTTCGATGAAAAATAAGCGGTTATTTGACTAAAAATTTCTTGAATATTTGCTTGTAATTCATCGACTTCTAATAAGGATAGACTTTTTCCTTGCTCAGCAACCAAAGGGATAAACATTACAATTAGACCCGTTAGTAGTCCTAGCATTAAAAGCATAGAAAAAACGACAGCCAGTGTGTTTGGGAATTTTAATTTTCTTCTTAAGAAAAGGATGATTGGGCGTGCAATTAATGATAAAATTCCTGCAATAATGATGTAAATAATTACAGATTGAATTGTATATAAAAAGTAGCCTAGAAGAAAAACCCCAACAATTATTCCTAAGGCTCTTAAAATTCCGTTTGCTAATGTTTTTGAATTCATTTGTTATATGCTTTTATTTCCCCCATATTTAGCACCATGCCAAATAAAGAAAGTTGGTGTTTTGTTGGTAATTTTATTCCTGATGCTGTCTTTTTCAATTCTGACCAAGTTGCATAAACACCTCCGATAGGTATAATTTTTGTCCACATTTTAAAAGAAGTAGGGATGTAGTTTTTGTCTAAAATCCAAAGATAAGAATCTCCTGGAGTTGTTCCTCCTGAAGTGAAGGTAACTAGAAGCGCCTCTTTACCATTGTAATTTACAATGCGTCTTTCTGTGCCAGCATCAAAAGTTTTATAAGGAGCAATTAACCAAAAACTATCGTTGTTGAAAAAGTCGATTGCTTTTTTAAGAATTTTTGTGTTTACTACTTTTACCCCTTCAACAAAAATGGTAGATTTTTTTGGCTGATCTGTATGTAAAATCACCTTATTTTTATCCCAAGAAATTGTTGCGATACTTTTTTGTTTCTGCCATTTATAAAAGTGCTTCCCTCTAAAGCTCCATTCAATAATTTCTGTATTCTTATATGCATTATTATCAATTGCCTTTAACATTTTATTTGCCAAAGCATCTGCCTCTTTTCCTGTTCTTCCTTCAGGTAAAGATTCATTATTTGCAAAATAATAAATTCCTCCTGCAACGATTATAAATAATAAAAAAATTTTAATACACTTGAAAATAAGTTTCATTTTTTTTTAATTTGATGATAAGCTAAAATATCATTTTTTAAAAGAAGAAACTATTTGTTCGCTTCATAATATTCTGAAATATGTTTTTGGGATTTTCATATTTTGTGGTTTTCCTTTATCTGCAATTGGAAATTCTGCCATTTGGTTTCATCTCTAGCATATTTTTTTAAGTATAAATAGAACTATTAATCTTTTGTAGATTTTAAATACTTAAAAATCAGGAAAAATAGTTGTAAATTTTTTTGGTAATTCTTTTGAAATAACAATTTTATTTTCTGTAAAAGGATGTATAAAATCAAGAGATGATGCATGTAAAAACAAGCCCTTTCCTTTTAAAATTTTAGTTTCTAGATAATACTCTTTATCACCTAAAATTGGATTTTTAATGGCAAATACATGTTTTCTAATCTGATGTTTTCTTCCTGTTTTTGGATGTAACTGTACAAGGTTTAAATATTCAAAACGTTCTGAAGGAACAGATTTTAAGACTTCAAAATCAGTATGTGCTTTCTTTTGATCAATAGGGAAATTTATAATTCCGTTAACGTTCATTTTTCCTATAGTAATTGCATGATAGGTTTTCTTAATCTCTTTATTCTTAAATAATTCCCCCAATTTAGTAATTGCGGCGCTTGTTTTCCCAACTAATAAAACCCCACTTGTAGGATAATCCAATCTATGAATCGGTTGTGGTTTTACAGCATCTGCTTCCTTGCTTTTTTTTAAGTTTTGAGCCAATCCATTTGCAATGGTTACAAATTTATTTCCACTAACTAAAATGCCAGCAGGTTTGTATATAATTGCGAAGTAATCATCTTCAAACAAGACCTCTAATTTTAATTTCAACCTTTTATAAGCCAGCGTTTCTGATGATTGAAAAAGTTCAATTTTTTCTCCACCAACGATATACTTTGCCGTTGTAGCCAAGCTGCCATCAATAAAAATAAGCTTTTTTTTAATTGCTTTTTTGATGCCTGATTTAGTCGGAATTGTTTTAAAAATACCAACCCCATATTCCTGAAAACGAATTGGTTCCTCTAATTTTTGTACATTATGAATTTCTGAAAGTTGTATCATTAATCAAATTTAAGATTGATCTCTTTTAACTTACGGTTGGTGAAATTTATTAAATCTGAAAAGAAAATAGTAAAATCTTCTTCTAATTCTTGCTCTAAGTTTTTTAAATCTTCAATGGCCAAATTCATTTTAGATTTTCCTTTTGTTCTGTGATTCATGCCATTCAAAACTTTTTCAATTCCTTCTTTAAACTGATAATTGTAAAGGATATTATATTCAATCATGTAGTGAATAAATTGTTGAGACCTGTCAGGTAGTTTGTCAGATATTTTACTAAATAAATGATTGATAGCATTGGTATATGTCTCTAAAGAAATTTCAGAGTAGTTTGACCAGTTTTTAGCCAAAAAATAATCGTAAAAAATATCGATGATTACACCATCATAATGTTTGTAACGTTCATGTAATCTGCGTTTGCTTTTCCGAACAATTTGATGTGCGTCTGTATAGGCATCTATTGCCCTGTGTAAGAAGATGCCTTGCTGAATTTCTTTAGAATAGTTCTCATAATTATTCCCTTTAATATGGTCCGCAATAAAATTACCAATCATAATATCGATATTGTTTTCTGATAAATAAAGGTGTGCTAAAAAATTCATTGGTTAAATGTAAACAAAAAACCACAATTAACTCTGAACTCGTTTCAGAACTAATTGTGGTTTTCTAAATTTTCTAAATTGCTGCAAGTGCAGTAAAGACCACTGCTAACTATTCAACATTACCGGCATTACCAACATCGTTACTTGTTCGCCTTCATCAGTGCCATCAATAGGCGTTAAAATCCCTGCTCTGTTTGGTAAAGACATTTCTATTATAACTTCGTTAGAATTAAGGTTGTTTAACATTTCGCTTAAAAAACGAGAGTTAAAACCAATCTGCATATCATCACCTTGATAATCGCAACTTAAACGTTCATCTGCTTTGTTTGAAAAATCTAAATCTTCTGCAGAAATATTTAATTCTGTTCCTGCCATTTTCAAACGAATCTGGTGGGTAGTTTTGCTAGAAAAGATAGAAACACGTCTTACAGAGTTTAAGAAAGAAGCTCTGTCTAGCGTTAATTTATTTGGGTTTTCCTTAGGAATAACTGCTTCGTAATTAGGGTATTTACCGTCAATTAAACGACAGACTAAAACGATGTTATCAAATGTGAATTTTGCGTTTGCGTCATTGTATTCTATGGTAACATCACTTTCAGAACCTCCTAAAATTCCTTTCAATAAATTTAAAGGTTTTTTAGGCATAATGAATTCTGCCGTTTGATCTGCAGTAACATCTGTTCTTGTATATTTCACCAATTTATGAGCGTCAGTTGCTACAAACGTTAAACTTTGTGAACTAAACTGAAAGAAAACGCCACTCATTACTGGGCGCAAATCGTCATTTCCAGCAGCAAATATTGTTTTAGAAATTGCAGTCCCCAAAATATTTGCAGGCACTACTGTCGTACTTGGTGATGGTAAAGAAACTGCTTTAGGAAATTCATCTCCACCAAAATACGCCATGTCATATTTTCCTTGATTAGAACTGATTTCAATCGCATGATCACCTTCTGTTTTGAATGTTAAAGGCTGGTCTGGAAACGTTTTTAAAGTATCTAATAATAAACGTGCAGAAAC
>CATITK010000048.1 GCA_949545755.1 Polaribacter sejongensis
TCACTTAAAGCTTCACAGAAATGTGAGGCTTTTTTGTTGGTTAAAACCTACTGTTTGTATGGGTTTTCAATAGTCTAATTTATTTTACAACAGTATTTACAGCCGTATAAAATTAGTGAATTATTTTTATTTTATTGCTATTATTGGTAGACATCGTTAAATTAAATAATCAATAGAAATCAACTATTAATTAATCTTCTCAAAGTACCTCATCATTTTTTCTTCTTCATTTATTCTGTTATTATTTAAGTATTTATTTAAATCTACAAAGCCAAAATCCTTTATTACCGTTTGTTATTTTCATAAAATGTTACAGAAACTCTATTTGCAGCAGTAACTTTTATTCATGGGTCATTTGCTTTCCGATTTTTTTAATTCTCAGTACTTTCATTTTTTTTTTGTATTATTGCTTGTCCCCTAGAAAAAAAAACAAAAAAATAATTAATTTTAGTTTGGATAGGAATGTTATGTTTTCCTGCCAATTTTACGTATTTCGACCAAAAGAGGTTGTTGGTGAAACCAGCAATCTACTGAAATAGTATATTATTTTTTTTTAAGGAATTATTGAATTACAACAACGACAAAATGATGTATAAAAAACAAGTAATTAAAAAGATGAATATAAACCTTCAAAAACTATTTTTATTAGCCGCATTTGTTTGTGGCAGTTTCCAAACAAACGGACAAACATTCACGGAAAGTAATTTACCGATTGTTGTTATTGAAACAGATAATGGGTATGACATACAAAATGATCCACGAATTTTTGGTACCATGAAAATAATTCAAAGACCTGATGGAGGCATGAATCAAGTAGCTGATGCTGATACAGATCTCTATTTAAATTATTCGGGAACTATCAGTATAGAAACTCGAGGTTCTTCCTCTCAATATTTAGATAAAAAACCTTATGGTTTTTCTACTTTGTCAGACGATCGTGTAGAAAATGTCAATGTAAAGTTACTGGGAATGTCTAAAGAAAACGATTGGATTCTTAACTCTTTCGCTTTTGACCCGAGTATGATGCGGGATTATATTAGTTATGAAATAGCAAGAGAAATGGGACTTTATGCCGTGAGTTTAAAGTATTGTGAATTGGTTGTTAATGATGATTATAGAGGTATATATGCACTTTCAGAAAAAATAAAAATTGACGAGAATCGATTAAACATCTCAAAAATAAAAAAGGATGATACCGAAGGAACAAAGCTTACTGGAGGATATTTGATTCAGCAAGATAGATCAGTTGATGGTCGTCATGACTTTCAAAAATATATCATTGAGAAACCAGAACGAGGTGAAATTACTTCTGAACAGAAAGAGTATATTACAGATGTCTTTTCAGGTTTAGATAATAGTGCTGGTAATCCCGATATTTCCAACGGTTATCCATCTGTTATTGATGTGCCCACATTTATAGATTATATGTTGATGGCAGAAATTTCTTCAAATGCAGATGCGTATGCACTTAGTACTTTTTTCCATAAGGACAAAGGCGGGAAATTAAGAGCGGGTCCAGTTTGGGATTACAACCTAACCTTTGGAAACGACTTATTTTATTTGTTTGGTGGTTTTGATCGAAGTAAGACCGACGTATGGCAATTTAAGTATGAAAACAAAGGAGCAGGTTTTTGGCAAACTCTTTTTGAAGAACCCACATTTAATTGTTATTTATCTACTCGATTTGAAGCGCTAACACAATCAGGAGCCCCTTTTAATTCAGAGTATATAGATGATTTAATAAACAGTACGGTTTCATTAATTAGGCCAGCTGTTACCCGTAACAATGAAAGATGGGGAACTAATGAGGAAGCTGCTTTTGAATCAAATATTACTGCGATGAAAGCATGGATACAGAATCGAATTACTTGGATGCGTACTAATTTTAAGGAAGAAGAACCTTATGAATCTCCTTGGACTGATGGTGCTGGAGGAGAAAGTATTACTTCAGTTGCAACAGAAAATGATAATACGTATTATTCTATGGATGTGACCGCTACTGATAACGCCTATGACACAAATTTAAGTCAAAAAGTAGCAATCATCCTCAATAAATCATATAAATTGGTTTTCAATGCTTGGTCAGATAAAAATAGAACGATAATTGCAGGGATTGGTCTTAGTGAACATCCATGGTTAACTAATCTAGAAGAAGTAGCAATCACAACCAATAGTAATAGTGTCTATTCCCTATTATTATCTGCAAACGATTTTGGTGCAATTAACGCAAGAGTATTATTTGATTTAGGAGCCGAAGATGGGATGGTAAATATAGATAATGTATCCTTAAAAATTCAATCAGAATTGGATTCAACTCTTGGTTCAGAATTGTTAACTAACGGTAATTTTGAAAATGAAGAAGAAGAAGAAGAAGAAGAAGATAGTTGCAATATTTCGTTAGAAATACCCTCTTTGGTGATAACGAAAATTCATTACAATCCTATGGAAACAGAAACGTTTACGGATAGTGACGACTTAGAGTTCATCGAAATTAAAAATACAGGAAATACAGAGATAAATCTTACTGGAATCTACTTTTCAAAATTGGGGATGTCCTATCAATTTCCTCAAGGAAGTACTATTGCTGCGGGAGCATCTATAAGTTTAGCGGGAGATAGAAGTACTTTTGAAGAGAAGTATGGGGTCGCTCCTTTTGGAAAATTTAGTAGAATGCTATCCAATAAAAGCCATCATTTGGTTTTGGTTGACGCTTTTGGGAATGTGATTGATGAAGTAGCATATTCAGATGAAGCTCCTTGGCCAACCTCTGCTGATGGTGAAGGTAACCTTTTAGAACTTACAGATGTTACTTCCGACAATGCGCTGGCAATAAATTGGATCGCAGTTTCTGATGAAGTTTTAAGTACAAATCGTTTTGTTAATAATGAAGCTGAGTATACGCTATACCCAAACCCAACAGCGGGTACGTTATTTATAAAAGGAGACAAAACGCCTTTAGAAGTTTCTATTTATACTGTTCTAGGTAAGAAAGTTCATACTGCAAAGAATACAAATAACATCGATATTAAAGCTTTGCCAAGCGGTGTGTATACAATTAAGATATCAGATGGTATGCGTCAAGTAAATTCAAAGTTTATAAAAAAATAAAAGCTACATAATTTATCAGAATGAAAAATCCCTTACAGAAATGTTCGGGCTTTTTGATGATTTTAGGTTTTGTGAAAAAATCAGCGTGATTTATTATTTTAGTTTTACTATCTGAATCCTTAAAATGTATTTTAAAGAATTGGGGTATTTTCTTCTAGTAGAGGTCTATCGATTCTTTATTTCTTTTCTAAGAGGGCCATATAAAAACCATCGAAACCAGAAATATGCGCCAATACTTTTTTGTCAGAAACAAAGAAAAATTCTTTACCTGCTTCAGAAGCTAGAAAAGTAGTCACTTGATCCTGATTTTCTGACGGCAAAACAGAACAGGTAGCATACACCATTTTTCCTCCGGGTTTTACCATTTTAGAATATTGCTGTAAAACATCTTGTTGTACTTTTTTAATATTTTCTATAAATTCAGGCTGTAATTTCCATTTAGAATCAGGGTTTCTACGAATAACACCCAAACCAGAACACGGTGCATCAATTAGTACTCTGTCTGCTTTTCCGTGTAATTTTTTTATTGGTTTTGTAGAATCAATAACACGCATGTCAATATTGTGTGCTTTGTTTCTTTTGGCTCTCACTTTTAATTTACGGAGTTTACTTTCATAAATATCCATGGCAATGATTTGCCCTTTATTTTCCATTAGCGCAGCCAAATGCAATGTTTTTCCTCCAGCACCAGCACAAGTGTCAATAACCTTCATGCCAGGTTTTACATCTAAATAGGCAGCAACTAATTGAGAAGAGGCATCTTGTACTTCAAAATAACCATTATGAAAAGCTTCTGTTCTAAAAACATTGGCTCTTTCTGGTAATACCAATGCATCGGGATGTTCTGATGAAAACTCGGTAATTACTTCTTCTGCTTTTAATTTTTTTTGAAGAATTTCTCTTGAAATATTTAACGTGTTAGTTCTTAAAATTACTTTTGCTTGTACATTTAAAGCGGCAATTTCTTTGGTCCAAGTTTCTTCTCCTAATTCTTTTACACACATTTCATCCATCCAATCAGGAATCGATTCTCTGTATTTTCTAGTTCTTGACAATTCTGCAAAACGACCTTTAATTTTTCGCTCTGGAACATCACCAATTTGATTCCAATCGGGCAATGCAATTCCTCTTAAGATACACCAAACAGAAAAAAGGCGCCAAATATTATCTCTATCATACGGTATTTTCACTTCCGCAATTTCGGCATATAATCTGTTCCATCTTACAATGTCATAGATGGTTTCTGCAACAAACTTACGGTCTCTTGCTCCCCAGCGTTTGTCTCTTTTAAGCGCTTTTTCGACTGCTTTGTCTGCATAAACACCTTCATTAAAAATGTCTCTAATACTATCTATAACCGAAAAAGTTAAGTTTCTGTGTAATCTCATTTTTTTAGTATAATAAGGGGGCAAAGGTACATTAAATAAAAGGTATTTTGTATTTTCGTTATTCATATATTTATAAAGTGA
>CATITK010000049.1 GCA_949545755.1 Polaribacter sejongensis
ACACTCAAATATTAAAAAGAAAAAAGATAGACATTAGTATGACAGAAGAAAACCATTGCTATGAAAACGCACTAGCTGAACGTGTAAACGGTATCTTAAAAGATGAATTTTATTTAGACAAAACCTTTGATAGTGTAGCTCACGCAAAGAGAGCTGCAAAAAACGCAATTAATTTATACAACCAAATAAGATTACACTTATCTTTAGATTATAAAACACCAAATAGGGTGTATAAATTATCAGCTTAATTCAATTTTAACCTGTAGCCATATTTCAGGACAAGACATTTGTATTGAACTAATTATTAATATTAAAAACTAAAAAAATGAGCACAATTAGATTAGGAGACGAAGCACCAAACTTTACGGCACAATCATCAGAAGGTGAAATAAATTTTCATAATTGGCTTGGGGAAAGTTGGGGAATTTTATTTTCTCACCCAGCAGATTATACGCCTGTGTGTACAACCGAATTAGGAACGGTAGCAAAATACAAAGCAGAGTTTGACAAAAGAAATGTTAAAGTAGTCGCTTTAAGTGTTGATGGAGTTGATTCACATAATGGCTGGATAAAGGATATCAACGAAACACAAAACACAACAGTTAATTTTCCAATAATTGCTGATGAAGACAGAAAAGTAGCGATGCTTTATGACATGATTCATCCAAATTCAGATAGCAAACTTACTGTTAGGTCTGTCTTCGTGATTGGATCAGACAAAAAAGTAAAATTAACAATTACTTACCCCGCATCTACAGGTAGGAATTTTGATGAATTACTCAGAGTAATTGATTCCTTGCAATTAACGGCATATCATAAAGTGGCTACACCAGCTAACTGGAATAATGGAGATGATTGTGTAATTGTACCATCTGTTGCAAACGAAGATATTCCTGCCTTGTTTCCTAAAGGCCATACAGAAGTAAAGCCTTATTTAAGGATGACACCTCAACCCAACCTGAATTAAACACTACATATAACACGGTATAAAGGGCATTAAAACTCCCTTTATACTCACCGTTGTAAGTAATACAGGAAAAAATTGCGTGTATATTTGTACTTAAAAAATACAACATTATGCAAATAGTAACTGTTTCTGACTTTAGAAAGGATATTAAAAGTTACTTGGACAGAGTAACAAAAAGCTTTGAAACTTTAATTATAAACCGGGGAAAAGATTCTGGAATTGTAGTTATGTCTTTATATGAATATAATTCTTTAGTAACTACAAATTACGAACTTTCTTCTCGAAAAAATGAATTAAGATTAGATTCTGCTATTGACAAACTAAAAAGCGGAACGACTTTCAACAAAGACCTAATCGAAAAGTGAAGTATATATTCGTTGACGAATCTTGGGAGGATTATTTGTATTGGCATAAAACAGATAAGAAAAAACTGAATAAAATAAATGAACTTCTGAAAGACATCACTCGAAACCCTTTTGATGAAATTGGAAAACCTGAACTGCTAAAACATAAATATGCAGGATTTTGGTCAAGACGAATTGATCGCGAACATAGACTGATTTACCAATATAGAGAAGGAGAAATATTAATTGCGAAATGTAGATTTCATTACGACTGAAAAAAGTACTACTGCAAACAAAGAACTGCCCTAAAAAACAATTCTTTTCTTTATAAATTTTGAATACTATTATTCTAGGCTTAATTTTAAAATTAAGCCTTTTTTGTTGATTCATTTTTAGATTTAACGACGGATACGGATGCAAAAATTGGATCATAAGGAGCTCCTAATTTTGCAATTGCAAAACATTGTTTTAGTAACGTATTAGAAACTGTTATTAAGGCTAATTATATGTAAACTATTGAAAAAGCACTAAGTATACTAATCGTTGTGCAACCTCATAATTCTTATAAAATTGAGATGAAGGAACCTGATTTCGAATACTATTTAAAATAGGTTTTGTAAGTAAAAAAGATCGATGATAGCCTTACACTAAAGAAGCAATCACTGCTTCGCTCTTATTTATTTTTCAATAAAGGCTTTCGAAATTCTACTACTCGCAATTTTAGAAGCAATAAAACCTAAAACGCTCAGGGTTCCAATAACAATAAGAAGATTAGAAAACCGAAACGCTACAGGATACGGCAAATGTTGGGTGATCATAAATAGGCCAAAATGTTTTTGAAGAAGCACCAATAGTACCCCTAATATTATACCAATAAACATACCAAAAAAGGTCAAAAGAAACCCTTGTATTACAAAAACTTTTTTAATCTCTTTAACCGTTGCTCCCAAGCTAAAAAGCGTTTTTAAATTCGATTTTTTATCAATAATTATCATAATGATAGCGCCTATTACATTGAACAAAGCAATAATAACAATCAATGTGAAAATGAGATAAGACACCAGGTTTTCTGTGTTTATAACCTTATAAAATACTTCATTTAATTGTGCTTTGGTTTGCACTTTAAATTGACTCCCTAATTGTTTTTGTAATGTTTCGGAATATACATCAGAATCTGAGGTATTGTTTCGTTTTATTTCAATTCCTGTAAATTGATTCTCTTTAAATTTCAATAATTTCCGAGCATCATTGATAGAAACAAACACGTATTTATTTTCAAAATCTTCTGTTCCAGCATAGGTTCCAACAATTTGAACATTCATTTTATAGAAGGCATTCGATGGGTTTATAAACCCAACTCCTGGCTTAGGAACTAAAATGGATAAGGGCGTACCAAAACTTAAAATTCCCAAAGATAATTTTCTAGAAATACCATTTCCAACAACGGCTGTGTTAGACATGTCTTTGTCTATCCAACTGCCAAAACTTAAAACAGAATCGATGGGTGAAACCGCCGTATAATTCTCTTCTACCCCTTTGATATAAGCAACTTCATTCTTGTCATTGTAGGCTAAAAAAACACGTTCTTCAATAACTTTAGAAACCGCATGCGTTGCACTATCTTTCTCTAAAATTTGATGAATCTCTTTGGTGTATAAGAAGGTTTTTCCTTTGACGGATGTGATTTTAATATCAGGATCTGAGACTTCTAGTAAACCATCACTAAACGTTCGCAATCCTGAAAAACCTGAGAGGATTATAAACAACGCTAAAGCGCCAACAATAACCCCAAAAGAAGCAATAATTGTAATAATATTGATGGCATTATTTCCTGTCTTTGCAAATAAATACCTCTTAGCGATGTATAAAGGAAAATTCAAATGAAAAAGTTAACATTAGTAATTCTTTCTACGTTTCGGTAAAACTTCAGGGTTTTTAATAGGATTTTCATCCGCTCCTTTTAAAGATTTATCAATCTTTTCAATATAATCCAACGTATCATCACCAAAAAATAATAATTCTGGCATTCTACGCAATTGATTTTTAGTTCTTGACGCCATTTCATGACGTATTAAAACAGTATTCGATTGAACTCCTTCAATAATTTCGTCTCTTTTACTGGATGGAAAAATGCTTAAATATACTTTTGCAACTCCTAAATCTGAAGTTACATGCACTTTAGAAACAGAAATAATGACACCTTTCATTCCATCTTGAGCTGCTTTTTGCAAAACATCTACCAAATCTTTTTGTAATACTCCTGCAATTTTACGCTGTCTGTTTGTTTCTTCCATACCGCAAATTTACACTTTTTTTATGGAGTGTAAATTTTATTTTTTACAGCATAAATACCCAAAAATAGCCCATTTTTAAGATTGAATTTTAGAAATACAAACACTTAAAAAGTAGTACTAAAAAAACGCTTGCAAAACCTGAAATGAATTCAAGTTTTACAAGCGTTATGTTTTTTATACTCATTTATACTGAGTAGGTAAGATCACATTGTTTTCGTTTTTGGTCACAAAAACCAACGAACCAAAAACAATACTAGTATCTATAATGTGCTGGTTTGAAAGGACCTTCAACAGTTACACCAATATAAGAAGCTTGGTCAGAGCGCAATTCTGTGAGCTCAACACCAATTTTTTCTAAGTGTAAAAAGGCTACTTTTTCATCTAAATGTTTTGGTAACATGTACACATCGTTCCCATAAGCTTCTTTGTTTGTCCAAAGTTCAATTTGTGCTAAAGTTTGGTTTGTAAATGAGTTCGACATTACAAAACTTGGATGCCCAGTTGCACATCCTAAATTTACCAAACGACCTTCTGCTAAAAGAATAATATCGTTTCCATTGATATTGTATTTATCAACCTGTGGCTTAATCGTGTCTTTTGTATTTCCGTGGTTCTCATTTAACCAAGCCATATCAATTTCGTTATCAAAATGTCCAATATTACAAACAATCACTTTGTCTTTCATTGCTTCAAAATGACGCCCTTGAATAATATCTTTGTTCCCTGTAGTCGTAATAATGATATCAGAATTTGCAATAACCGTTTCTAAACGCTTCACTTCAAAACCATCCATTGCAGCTTGTAAAGCACAAATAGGATCGATCTCTGTAACTGTAACAATAGAACCTGCCCCTTTAAAAGAAGCAGCGGTACCTTTTCCAACATCACCATAGCCACAAACAGTAACCCGTTTTCCTGCCAACATCGTATCGGTTGCTCTACGAATTGCATCCACAGCAGACTCTTTACAACCATATTTATTATCAAACTTCGATTTTGTAACAGAATCGTTTACATTAATTGCTGGCATTGGCAAAGTTCCTGCTTTTACACGATCGTATAAACGATGAACTCCAGTGGTCGTCTCTTCTGACAAACCATTGATTCCTGCTGCTAGTTCTGGGTAGCGGTCTAAAACCATGTTTGTTAAATCTCCACCATCATCTAAAATTAAGTTTAAGGGTTTTTTGTCTTCTCCAAAGAATAACGTTTGCTCAATACACCAGTCAAACTCTTCTTCTGTCATATCTTTCCAAGCATACACAGGGGTTCCTGTTACAGCAATTGCAGCAGCAGCTTGATCTTGTGTAGAAAAAATATTACAAGAACTCCAGGTTACTTCTGCTCCTAAAGCTTGTAAAGTTTCAATTAAAACTGCCGTTTGAATGGTCATGTGCAGACATCCTGCAATTCTTGCACCTCGTAAAGGTTGCGAATCTCCATACTCTTTTCTTAGACTCATGAGTCCTGGCATTTCAGCTTCTGCCAAATCAATTTCTTTTCTTCCCCAATCAGCTAAAGAAATATCTTTAACTTTAAACGGTACGTAAGCGGTTTTTATACTCATAATGTGTATATTTATATTTAAATAAATTTCGAGCTGCAAAGTTACGATATCCATTTTAAAAATTATGGCTCTTTACAAAACAATAACAATCAATACAACAACGAAGGTTTTCATCTGGAAAATTGAAGAAGCTATTGATCAATTAAAAGAAGGAATCTCTTTAACGAAAACCAATCAGGAAAGGTTTGCTTCTATGAAATCTGAAATACACCAAAAGGGATTTTTAAGCATCCGACAGTTGTTAAAGGAAATAAACCTGACAGATGCTGATTTGATATACGATGAATATGGAAAACCGCATTTAACTAAAGGAAGGTATATTTCTATCACACATTCTTTTGGATTTACTGCTATTATTTTTTCTTATGAAACTCCTGTTGGGATTGACATTGAAAAACAGCGTGAAAAAATTCTGAAAATTGCGCATAAATTTACCGCCATTGAAGAATACAAGACCATTGCGAATGTCGCTGCTTTAATTCGTAAATTGACGATTGTTTGGGGCGCAAAAGAGAGTTTGTATAAAATCTACGGAAAGAAAAAACTTTCCTTCTTACGCCATATTCATATTGAGAATTTTAATTTTGATGATGAAAAAATAACGGGTGAAATTCTTTACAAAGAGACAGAAACTTCTTATGATGTCGCATTTTTAGAATTTGAGGGTTTTACTTGTGTCTATGCTTTTTAAAATAATGGAAGCTTAGAAAGTTTGTATTTGTGATGCACCTTCAAATATAAGCCGTCTTATAAAATCAATATTCCTTCGTCTTTTTGTGGTCAAAAAAATTAAAATAAACTGCTTACTTTTGACTTTCAAAACTTTCACAAAAAAACATGACTGAAATTATTGACTTCCTTTTTGGACAATACAAAACCTATTCACTCACTGACACTACTTTAGAAATTATTGCTGTAATTTTTGGCTTTTTATCCGTCTGGTTTTCTAAACAAAATAAAATTTGGGTATTTCCAACAGGAATGATTAGCACTGCTATTTTTGTGTATTTACTTTTGAAATGGGAACTCTTGGGAGACATGATGATCAACGGGTACTATTTTATTATGAGTATTTATGGTTGGTATATTTGGACTCGTAAAGTTGATCAAACCAATGTCACCGCAATTTCTACAACCACTTTAAAAGAAAAAAAGGGGGCTGTTATTCTCTTTATTGCAACCTTACTCTTTGTTTTTATCGTTTATCACTATTTTAACAAATGGACCAGTTGGGTTGCTTATGTAGATACAATTACAACCGCAATTTTCTTTGTTGGTATGTGGTTGATGGCAAAACGGAAAATAGAAAATTGGTTGTTTTGGATTGTAGGAAACAGCTTTTCTATACCTTTATATTTTTACAAAGGATTTACATTCACTAGTTTTCAATACTTAGGGTTTACAATTATTGCGCTATTTGGTTATATCGCCTGGAAAAAAATCTTGTATAAAAATCAATAAAATCTCACAGAAGTATGCAAGTTTTTAAAAAAAATGAGATTCGTATTCAATGAACAAAGAAAGTATCTTAAAAGAACTCCATTTCAAAGCCATTAGAAGTTCTGGTGCTGGAGGACAACACGTTAATAAAGTTTCCTCTAAAATAGAATTGGTCTTTGATTTAGAAAATTCTTCTTCTTTATCTGACCCAGAAAAAGAACTATTAAAGTCGAAACTTTCATCAAAATTAACCAATCAAAATAAGCTTGTTTTATTTTGTGACGCAACGCGTTCCCAACACAGAAATAAAGAAACAGCCATCAAACGTTTTCTAGAACTAATGAAAACAAACTTAATTCGCCCTAAAAAAAGAAGACCTACAAAACCAAGTAAATCTTCCATTAGAAAGAATGCAGAAGGCAAAAAGAAAATTGCTATAAAAAAAGCCCTTCGTAAAAAACCAACACTTGATTAAATAAATCATTTTTTTATTTCGTATGAACTATTTCCTTCTTAATTTTGCAGCGTTCTCATAAAGGGGTGCTAATTTTAGTTATTCGTTTTTAGTTAATGGTTTTTGGTCTCAGTAGACTTCATAACTATTTTTAACTTTCTAAACTTTCGACTTTTAAAAGGCTGAGATCATACCCAATGAACCTAGAACAGGTAATGCTGTTTAGGGATATCGAATGTCATTGCGAAGGTTTGTTCCTGAAACAATCTTTAATTAAATGAGGTTACTATGTTGTAAACTCTTTGTAATGACAAACTAATTATTTAATAATAATCACAAGAATAATTACCTCTTTTTATTCGTTTTAAAATTTTTTAAAATGAAAAAAATTACCTTTTTTTTATTCTTGTTTGTAAGTATCCTTGCAAACGCCCAAACATTTACACTTAACGGAAAAGTAGTGAATGAAAACAATGAATCTTTACCAGGAGCAACTGTTTTGGTCAAAGAAAACAACAAAGGAACTTCCACTGATTTTGATGGAAAGTTCCGTGTAAACCTCCCAAAAGGGACCTCCACAATTCAAGTTTCTTTTGTTGGTTACAAAACGGTTTCTAAAGAAATTTCTTTAACCAAAAACGATGCAATCGAATTTGTATTATTCCCAAATGCTACCGTTTTAGAAGAAGTGTTGGTTGCGGCAGTTCGTGTTCAGTCAGATGCTCCAATAGCACATTCTAACTTAACCAAAAAAGAAATTGCTAAACGGAATTTAGGTCAGGATATTCCTGTGCTATTAAATTATTTACCTTCTGTCATTTCTTCTTCAGATGCTGGTGCTGGTGTCGGTTATACTTACATTCGTGTCCGGGGTTCAGATGCTTCTCGTGTAAATGTTACTATAAACGGTATTCCGTATAACGACGCTGAAAGTCAAGGAACTTTTTGGGTAAATTTAGGCGATTTTGCTTCTTCAACTCAAAGTTTACAATTACAACGTGGTGTAGGAACCTCTACAAATGGTTCTGGTGCTTTTGGTGCAAGTTTAAATATCTTAACAGATGCTATTTCTGAACAAGCAGGTGGAGAAATTGCGAATTCTTTTGGTTCTTACGGAACTAGAAAACATACCGTAAAATTTACCACTGGAAAAGTAAATAAGCATTTTGAGTTTGCTGGACGCTTGTCAAACATTTATTCTGATGGATATGTAGACAGGGCTTCTACAGATTTAAAATCATACTTCTTTCAAGGAAGTTATACGGATGATAACACATTAATAAAAGCCATTACCTTTGGTGGAACAGAAAAAACCTATCAAGCTTGGTATGGTTTGGATGCAACTCAATTAGAACAAGACAGAAAACAAAATCCATATACGTATGATAATGAAACTGATAATTACAAACAAGATCATTATCAATTGCATTGGGATGAAAAATTGAATGAAAATTGGTCTACCAATATCGGTTTAAATTATACCCGAGGAAAAGGGTATTTTGAACAATTTAAAGCGGATAGTGGTATCTCAAAATACAATGAAATTGTTGAACAAACTGGAGTAGATAGTTGGGGAACCCCAGTCACAGATGCAATTGTTCGTCGCTGGTTAGACAATCACTTTTATGTTTTTAACGGAAATACAACTTACAAAAAAGAGAACTTAGAAATTGTGTCTGGGTTTTCTTACAGTAATTACAAAGGAGATCATTTTGGAGAAGTAATTTGGGCAAAACAATTTGCTCCAACTGCAAATATTAGAGATCAATATTACTTTAGTGACGCTTCCAAAAAAGACTTTAGTGTTTTTTCTAAAGCTACTTTTAAAATTTCTGAAAAGCTTAAAACTTTTGTTGACCTACAAGGGCGTTTTGTGAATTACAAAACAAATGGATTAACTGCTGATAGGAACCCATTAAATATTGAAGAGAAATTTAGCTTCTTTAACCCTAAATTAGGTTTCACATACAGTATAAACAAAAAAAACAGTTTATATATATCTTATGCGAAAGCAAACAAAGAGCCTAATAGAGATGATTATAAAAATGGAAAAGAGGTAAAACTTGAATCTTTAGATGATTATGAATTTGGATGGCGTTTAAAAAACAACACAGTACAATTAAATACCAATTTGTATTACATGGCATACAATAATCAATTAATACAAACAGGTGGTTTAAATGATGTTGGAGAATATTTGCGAGAAAATGTAAAAGATAGTTATCGTTTTGGATTAGAAATTGATGCTAATATTAAAATATCAAGCCAATTTAGTGTCAATCAAAATCTAACTTTAAGTAGTAATAAAATTAAAGATTTTATCCTAGATAGAGAAGGAACTGTAACAAATATTGGCACAACTAACATTGCCTTTTCTCCAGACATTATTGCTGGGAATGCTATTGTTTATAAACCAACCGATTATTTTCAACTCTCATTTTTATCTAAATTTGTTGGAGATCAATATTTAAGTAATACAAATACGAAGGCATCAAAATTAGAAGACTATTTTATCAGTGATTTAAATTTTGTTTATGAAATAAAAACAGTAGCTATTTTTAAATCGATCACAATTTCTGGAGTTGTAAATAACATCTTCAATAAAAGATATGTAGACAGAGGTTATACTTATTTAAATACTTGGACTGGACCAACTTCTTTTGAAGTGCAAGGCTTTTACCCACAAGCAACTAGAAACTTTTTAATAGGGGCTACTTTAAAATTTTAGAAAGCCTTTTTGTATTCAGATTTTAAAACCCAAGTTAATACTTGGGTTTTTTGTTAAAAAAAAAATGAGGGGCTAATAAATTAAAAACGGCTATTTTATATGTAATTTTGTAAATTCATGATGAGCATCATTTCTAAAGACATACAAAAAGCAATACAACTATTAACAGACGACGAATTGGTTGCAATACCTACCGAAACTGTCTATGGTTTAGCAGGTAATGTTTTTAGTGAAAAAGCGATTAAACATATTTTTTCAACCAAGAAAAGACCCTTTTTTAATCCTTTAATTGTACATCTTCCTGGCATTGAAGCCCTAGAAAATATTGTAGCCCATGTTCCTGACAAAGCAACATTATTAGCGGCTGCTTTTTGGCCAGGACCGTTAACCATGGTCTTAAAAAAGAACAACAAAATTCCTGATATAATTACTGCAGGAAAAGAGACTGTTGCTGTTCGTGTTCCAAATCATCCTGTGACTTTAGAATTATTAAGACAATTGTCTTTTCCCTTGGCAGCACCAAGTGCGAATCCTTTTGGTAGCATCAGTCCGACAAAACCATCCCATGTGGAACGTTATTTTAAAAACGATATCAAACAAATTTTAGATGGAGGTCCTTGTAAAAACGGAATTGAATCGACCATTGTTGGTTTTGAAAATAACGAACCCGTACTATACCGATTAGGTGCTTTGTCCATAGAAGCTATTGAAGCCGTCGTTGGTAAAGTGTCTGTAAAAAACAAAAAAGAGCAAAGCCCAGATGCTCCAGGCATGTTAGCAAGGCATTATGCGCCTTCAACTCAAACTTTATTGGTAGATGCCGTTGCAGATGAAATTAAAAAACATGCTGATAAAAAAATTGGAATTTTAGTTTTTAAAGATTCTTTAAATAATCCCTCTTTCACAGAGATTGTTTTATCTAAAAAAGGATCGTTACAAGAAGCCGCGTCAAAACTATATGATTCTTTACACAAATTGGATAATCAAAAGTTAGATGTAATTATTACGGAAAGGTTTCCAGATAGTGGTTTAGGAAAATCTATTAATGATCGATTGCAACGCGCAACTTTTAGTCTTTAACTTTATAATTTTTGATACCTTTGAATTATTTCCAAAATTTTAAAGCTGCTGTTTCCAAAATAGCCCTTCCTGAAAAATTTACATTCCCTTTTTATTACGAACCACATCCTTTGGCGAAAATTGCCACAAATGAACTCCAAGAATATTTAGAAAATCAAACTGATTTTACACATAATTTTGGACTTTCTAAAAAAGAAACTTCGTTACCAATTGGTAAAATGTTTGGGGTTTTGGTTGTAAAAAACAAGCAAAATAAAATTGGCTATTTAGCTGCATTCTCGGGGAAGTTAGCGGATAAAAGTTTGCCAAATAAATTTGTGCCCCCCGTTTTTAATATGAGAACTGCGGGCAGTTTCTATCTAAAAGGAGAAGCCGAAATCGACGAAATAAACAAACAATTGTCAATTTTGAAGACGGATGAAGATTATATATCCCAAAAAAAATCCTTTCAAGAAACATTGAAAAAAATTGACACCGATCTAGCGCTTGGGAGAGAAAAATTGAAGCTTCATAAGAAAGAAAGAAAAGCAAGAAAGAAAAATGAACAGTCAACTTTAAATGAGCTCGATTATAATGCGCTTATAACAAAATTAGTACAAGAAAGTTTCAATGATCAATTTTTCTATAAAGCGCTTCAAGAATATTATGAAGCTAAAATTGCAAAAATAAAGGAAGGCTTTTCGGATTTTGAAAATAAAATTGCATCCTTAAAAAAACAAAGAAAAGAGAAATCTAATGATTTACAGCAAACACTTTTCAGTAAATATGCTTTCTTAAATAAAGAAAAAGAGCAAAAAAATTTATTAGACATTTTTGATAATCCTGCCCTAAAACCACCTGCTGGTTCTGGTGAATGTACTGCTCCAAAATTATTGCAACATGCTTTTTTAAATGATTTAACACCCATTTGTATGGCAGAATTTTGGTGGGGAATTTCGCCAAATTCAGCCATTAGAAAGCATAAGAATTTCTACCCTGCATGTCAAGGTAGATGCAAACCTATTTTAAACCACATGCTAGAAGACGTTAAAATGGACGCGAACTTATTACTAGAAAATTTAGCAGAAAAGCAACCTTTAGAAATTGTTTATGAAGATGCTGTTTTACTTGTGGTAAACAAACCTGCTGAATTTCTATCTGTTCCAGGAAAAGACATTACAGACTCCGTTTACACAAGAATTAAAGCGCAATATCCAAATGCTTCTGGTCCCTTAATCGTACATCGATTAGACATGTCTACTTCAGGAATTTTAATATTGGCCAAAACGAAAGAAGCCAATAAAATTTTACAAAGTCAGTTTATAAAAAGAACGATTAAAAAACGTTATGTTGCTTTGTTAGATGGAGAAATCTCTGAAAATAGTGGAAAAATACAACTCCCATTACGCGTAGATTTAGATGACAGACCAAGGCAATTAGTCGATTTTGAATATGGAAAAAACGCTATAACAGATTGGGAAATCATTAAAAAAGAAAAGGGAAAAACGAAAGTTCATTTTTACCCAATTACAGGGAGAACACATCAATTACGAGTTCATGCTGCACACAAAGATGGCTTAAACACCCCTATTGTTGGTGATGATTTGTATGGTAAAAAAGAAAATAGACTGCATCTACATGCCGAATTTATAGAGTTTTCACATCCATCAACAAAAGAAATAATGCGTTTTACGGTTGCTGCTGATTTTTAAAAAAACGAAACCCAATTCAAATAGAAATACCTACCAGCTTGTCGTTTTAGGGGATCCTGAAACTTGGGGTTTATTATTCCATTTCTAATGGGGTAATAAAAATTAGGCCTTCAAAATCTCTAAAAAAGCCGCTCTTTCAATTTCTTTAGCTCCTAAACTTGCCAGGTGTTCATTGTAAATTTGACAATCTATTAAAGTGTATTCTTTATTTTTGGATAAATGAATAAAAGCCAATTTAGACGCATTTGAAACTTTGCTAAACATACTTTCTCCACAGAAAATAGTGTTTATTTCTAATCCATACAATCCGCCAACTAGTTGATCACCCTGCCAAACTTCGATCGATTTTGCAACCCCTTTTTTGTGTAAATTAAGATACGCCTGCTCCATATCATCGGTAATCCAAGTACCATAACCATCACTCCTTTCGATGTTTTTACAACGATAAATCACCTCTTTAAAAGCCTTGTTTTCAGTAATAGTAAATTCGTTTTTATGGATGATTTTTTGCATCGATTTTGACACTTTAATTTCATCAGGAAACAATACCATTCTTTCTTGAGGACAATACCACACAATAGGATCTCCTTCAGAAAACCATGGGAAAATTCCATTTTTGTAGGCACATATCAATCGTTCTTCAGATAAATCTCCACCCAAAGCAATAACTCCATCATCTGTTGTGTGTTCATAGGGTGGAAATTCTAAGTTTTCTGTAAGCCAAATCATTTCATTTTCTTTACGGCTAAATTACGAAATTCCTAAAAAAGTGTTAATCTAAAATTGCATACTTATTTATTTAGATTTTGTGCTTATTTTTGTAGCGTCATTAAACAACTATTTTTTTGGAAAAAAAGCGTAAAAAAAGAAATAAAAAAACAGCATTTATCGGAAAAAGGCTCTATAACTATTATGGTAGAACCGGTTTTTACCTATTTGTATGGGAAAGTGTAAAAAAAGCATTTTTACCAATTGTTGCGGTATTGATTTTATTGTTTCTTTTCAATAAATATGTGTTTAACATCAATGAAGGTCTAGAAACAATTACAGCAACGTTTTCTAGAATTGGTGTGTTAACTACTTTTTTTGTCTCCGAAACATTGTTAGGATTAATTCCTCCAGAAATATTTATTGCTTGGACTAAAAAAACCCCTGAACCAATTTTAAATCTAGCAATCTTAGCTACTTTATCCTATATCGGAGGTTTGGTCTCCTATTTTCTAGGAAAAACAGCATTAAAAATTAAAGTTCTCAAAGAATATTTAGAAGTAAAAATGATCGATAATTTAAAAAACACTCGCAAATGGGGCGGTTTTTTAATTTTAGTTGGCGCATTGTTACCTCTACCCTTTTCTATTGCTTGTTTGGCTGCAGGAATGATTAAATACTCCTTTAGAAATGTTATTTTTTTCGGATTGTTTCGTTTTGCAAGATTTGCTATTTATGCTTGGGCAATTTTTAAAGTTGTAGACTAAAAAATAATTACATTTGCTTTATGGGATTAACAAACAACGACATTTTAAAAAAACTACGTGTAGCTCATAAATTACGCGATACAGATATTGTAGCAATTTGTGCTTTAGTAGATTTTGAAGTAAGTAAAGGAGAGTTAGGCGCTTTATTTAGAAACGAAGCGCATGATAAATATGTAGAATGTGGAGATCAGATTTTAAGAAATTTCCTAAACGGATTGGTTGTTCACCTCAGAGGACCCATGCCTAAAAAAGGAGAAAAGAAATAAAAAAAAAGAGAATTCAATTGTGAATTCTCTTTTTTTTTATATCATCTAAAAATCTTACTTTTTTAGTAATCTAGGGTCTCTATTTTCTAGAATGGTAAATCATCTGGCTCTGCATCAGAAACATTTGGTGCTGGCTGAAATTGATCTACTGGAGGTAAAGTATCAGCAGTTCCAGTAGCTTGAGATAATTTTTCTATTCTCCATCCTTGGATAGAGTTAAAATATTTAGCTTCTCCTTGTGGGTTAATCCACTCTCTTCCTCTTAAATTGATGGCCACTTTTACATCTTGTCCAACAGCATAATTGTTTAACAAATCACATTTGTCTTGTACAAATTCAATCATGATCATTTGCGGATATTGATCATCTGTTGTAACGACCAATTCTCTTTTTTGAAAACCGTTAGCTCCAAAAGTCTGAACGTCTCCAATTAATTTTACTTTACCAATAACTTCCATAATTTCTATTTTAATAAAAGTACTTTACCAGCACTTTATAGATCATTTTTTTAAATACTCTTAAACAAATGTATGTTTTTTTGTAGGTTTTAACCCAATAAATTACGGGTCTTCTTTCCCAAAGTTATTAACAGTTATCTAAGCGAAAGGTGGACATCGATTCTTAAAATTATTCTAGACAAAACCGCACGATTTATAATTCTCAACGAAATTAAGTCAGTGTGAACCCTTAATGTGAAAACCTTTATATTTGTTTTAATGAATTATTTAATAAACAACATTATAATTAGACGCTTTGCTGCCTTAGCTTCTTTAGTTATTGTTTCATTAATATTATGGAACACGTACATTTTCTTTCAAAAATTCAAACAAGAAGAACGTGTTAAGATGGAAATTTTAGCAACGGCACAAAAGGAGCTTGCCTCAAATGTAGATTTAAATGCAAATGTTGATCTGCCTTTAAAAGTCATTGAAAATAACCAAAATATCCCTATGATTTTGGTGAATGAAAATGGAGAAATAGATTATTTTCAAAATCTTGATTCTGTAAAATCCTTAAATAAAAAATATTTAGAAAAGCAATTGGCAAAAATGAAGGCTGAAAATAAGCCCATAGAATTGAGTTATAAAGGAAAAAATAGGCAATTTATCTATTACCGAAATTCCGATTTATTAAACAAACTAACTTACTATCCTATTGCTTTAATACTAATTCTATTGCTTTTCTTAAGTGTAATTTATATGTTTTACAACTCAAATAAAATTGCGGAAACCAATAAGCTTTGGACAGGAATGGCAAAAGAAACTGCGCATCAAATTGGCACACCTTTGTCTTCTTTATTAGGGTGGATTGCAATTTTAAAAATGGAAAAAGTAGATAATAAATATGTTGAAGAAATAGAAAAAGATGTAAATCGATTAAACACTATTGCAAATCGTTTTTCTAAAATTGGTTCTGCTCCAAAATTGAAAAAAGAAAACATTGTTACGATTACCAAAGACGCTTTTAACTACTTAAAATCTCGAAGTTCCAAACAAATTTCCTTCTCTTTTGCCGCTACAGATCCTGAAATTTACACCCTTTTAAATAAAGAATTATTTGGTTGGGTTATAGAAAACCTCATCAAAAATGCTATTGATGCTATGATGGGAAAAGGAGCACTAACACTAACGGTAGAAAACACGCCTAAAAAAGTAAAAATCACCATTACTGATACCGGAAAAGGAATGTCAAAAAAGCTTTTTAAACAAATATTTAAACCTGGGTTTACAACCAAAAAACGGGGTTGGGGATTGGGTTTATCACTCTCAAAACGTATTGTTTCTGATTACCACAAAGGGAAAATATTTGTGCAAAAATCGGACATTGGAAAAGGAACTACTTTTGAAATTTTGCTAGAAAAGGCTTTGCTTTCTTCTTAGTGATTTTTTCTGATGTCTCAGGAAATAAAATGATTATTCAAAATTAACAGCAATACTTTCAGCTAAAGTAACAAAGGTATCTTTAGACAACTTTACTTTTTGCTTAAATTGAATATCCGCCATTGCATTTAAAGGAATTAAATGTACATGTATATGTGGCACTTCTAAACCAATAACACTCATGCCAACTCTGTTACAAGGAACTGTTTTTTCTAAAGCTTTTGCAACACGATAAGAAAAATTCATAAGGTTTGTGTATGCGTCTTGTGATAAATCAAAAAGCTTATTTTCTTCTTTTTTAGGAACAACCAACGTATGTCCAGGAGCATTTGGATTGATATCTAAAAAGGCAATAAAATTTTCATCTTCTGCAACTTTGTAACAGGGGATTTCTCCTTCAATTATTTTTGTAAATACGCTCATAAAAAAGTTGTTTGTTCTTAGTGAATAAAAATAGGAGCTCTAGAATCCTCCTGATGCATGAAAGACAGATTCATTATCGAGAAATAGCCACAACTTCGAATTTCATAATTCCGTTTGGAACTTGAATTTCTGCAATATCTCCAACCTCTTTCCCTAATAAACCTTTACCAATGGGAGAGTTTACAGACAATTTTCCATTTCTAACATCTGTTTCAGAATCTGCTACTAAAGTGTAAGAAAATTCCATGCCATTGGATGTATTCTTAATTTTTACGATTGAATGAATCAATATTTTAGAAGTATCTAATTGAGATTCATCTATAATTCTAGCACTAGAAATTACATTTTTCAACTTGGCAATTTTAAACTCCAAATGGGATTGTTCTTCTTTGGCAGCGTGGTATTCAGCATTCTCACTTAAATCCCCTTTATCACGTGCATCAGCAATTTCTTGAGTTACTCTAGGGCGCTCAATTTGTTCTAATTGCACCAATTCATCTTTTAATTTTTTTAATCCTTCTGCTGAATAATAAGATATGTCGCTCATTTTATTTTAATTTAAAATTATCTATTTCATCTGGTAAATTTGACTAATTTACCCTAAAAACCCGTCTTTGGGTTAAATCTAAAAATCCCATTACCTATAAAGGAATGAGATTGTCTCACAAATGTACAAAATATTTGTAAATTGCAATCGTTGTTTAATAACGAAAGATAATCATGATTAAAAAAGTGCTTTTTTTCTTTTCCTTCTTCGCCTTTTTAAATTGCTCGAACAATGAAGAATTAAACAATTGTAGACAAGCATTACCTTTAAATTATACGACAGATTTAAATAATCCAGCATTAATAAATGTTTTGGTGCCAGGTGGTTTTGTTGAGCTTACAGGAGGTTCTAAAGGAATCCTTTTAGGGAATGTAAATGGGAGTGAATTTATTGCCTATGATAAAATTTGTCCCGTAGGAGACTGTGAAGATCCTATGACTTTTGAAAGAGGTATTGTTTTAAAATGCGCCTGTGACAAAAGTGAATATGGTGTTGGAAAAGGTATTGGTGGTGCTCCGCAAACGGAAGGTTTTGTATGTCCTGCAATAGAATACAGGGTTCTCAAAAATGGAACAGCACTTCGAATCACAAATTTTTAATAGCATACAAAATTTAAGTTACTTACTTTTGCATAAACACAACTTTATATTCAGTGAAAAACTACTATTCTTCAGATTTTAAGCTAGGCATCCTTGGTGGAGGACAATTAGGCAGAATGCTTTTAGCCGAAACTCAAAAATTCGACATTCATACCGCTATTTTAGAAAATAATAAAAAGGCACCATGTGCAGAAATATGCAATCGTTTTGTAGTAGGAGATTTATTAGATTTTAACGCTGTTTATAACTTCGGAAAAACAGTAGACCTTCTTACAATTGAAATAGAAAACGTAAACCTTGATGCTTTAGATGCTTTAGAAAAAGAGGGTTTAATTATCTTTCCAAAACCAAAGGATTTACGCATTATTCAAAACAAAGCACATCAAAAAAACTTTTATATAGACCATCAAATTCCTACGGCGGCATTTTCTCATTATGCCTATTTAGAGGAATTAAAACACTCTTTTGAAAACAGTATTATTGAATTCCCATTTGTATGGAAAGCAGCTCGTTTTGGTTACGATGGAAATGGCGTGAAGATTGTGAGAAATCTTGAAGACTTAGAAAGTTTACCAAATGTTGAATGTATTACTGAGCAACTAATTCCTTTTAAAAATGAATTGGCAGTCATTGTTGCAAGAAATGCAGCTGGAGAAACGAAAACATATCCTGTTGTGGAGATGGAATTTCATCCCGAGGCAAACCAAGTAGAGTATGTTATTTGTCCAGCAAGAATAACAACTAAAGTTGCAGAAAATGCGAGAGAAATTGCTTTAAAAGTAGTGAGTGATTTAGATTTTGTTGGATTATTGGCAGTAGAAATGTTTCAAACAGTAGACGATAAAATCTTAGTAAACGAAGTTGCCCCACGACCACATAATTCTGGACATTATTCAATTGAAGCGAGTTATACAAATCAATTTGAGCAGCATTTACGTAGTATTTTAAACCTTCCTTTGGGGAATACCGAAAGTAAAGTTGCAGGAATTATGGTAAATTTAGTCGGTGAAGAAGGTTTTTCTGGTGATGTGATTTATAAAAACATTGAAGATATTTTAAAAATTGATGGAGTTACTCCTCATATTTATGGAAAGAAAGAAACACGTCCTTTTCGTAAAATGGGTCATGTTACTATTGTAAACTCTGATATAAATAAAGCAAGAACAATAGCACAAAAAGTAAAGGAAACAATTAGAGTGATAAGCAAATAATTATGGTAGGAATAATAATGGGAAGTGATTCAGATCTTCCAATAATGCAAGAAGCAATAGACATTTTAGAAAGTTTTAATATTCAAATAGAAGTTGACATTGTCTCTGCGCACAGAACGCCAGAGAAATTAGTTGACTATTCTAAAAACGCACACACAAGAGGTGTAAAAGTAATTATTGCTGGCGCTGGAGGCGCTGCTCATTTACCTGGCATGGTGGCTTCTATGAGTCCGTTACCTATAATTGGGGTTCCTGTAAAAAGCAGCAATTCTATTGATGGTTGGGATTCTATTCTATCTATTTTACAAATGCCCGGAGGGGTTCCTGTTGCAACTGTCGCTTTAAATGGTGCAAAAAATGCAGGAATTTTAGCCGCTCAAATTATAGGTGCTTCAGACGAAACTGTTTTAAATAAAATAATTGAGTACAAAGAAGCCTTAAAATTGAAGGTCGAAAAAGCTTCTGAACGGGTAAGAAAATAACTCCTGTCTGGCGAAACTTATTTCAGCTTTTTAAACCATTTTTTAATGAGATTCCGAAACAAGTTCGGAATGACAACTTTTAAAAATAAACTATTATATATTTTTTTTAAAATGAATCCACTTTTAGACGATTTTAATACGGCTCCTTTTTCTAAAATTTCCAATAACGATTTCAAGCCAGCAATTAAAAAAGGCATTGAAATTGCAAAATCAGAAATTGATGCAATCATAAATAATGTAGAAAACCCAAGTTTCGAAAACACAACCGTTGATTTAGACTTTACAGGTGAAAAACTAAATAGAATTACGAGTATTTTTTTTAACTTAAATTCTGCAGAAACGAATGATGAAATTCAGAAAATCGCACAAGAAGTTTCTCCTTGGTTAAGTGAGTTTAGAAATGATATTACTTTAAATGAAGCCTTATTTAAAAGGGTGAAAACTGTTTTTGATCTAAGAAAAACGCTAGATCTAACTCCTGAACAAAAAACACTTTTAGACAAGCAGTATAAAAGCTTTGCAAGAAATGGGGCTAATTTAAACGAGATTGATAAAAGTAGACTTCGAGAAATTGACGCAAAACTTTCTAAATTATCTTTAAAATTTGGAGAAAATGTATTGGCAGAAACCAATGCCTTTGAAATGCACTTAACAAGTGAAAACGAGCTAGCAGGTTTGCCTGAAAGCGTAAAAGAAGCAGCGAAAGAAGTTGCAAAATCTAAAGACAAACAAGGTTGGGTTTTCACCTTAGATTACCCTAGTTATATCCCTTTTTTGACCTACGCAGACAATCGAGCATTGCGCAAGAAAATGGCAATTGCTGCTGGGAAAAAAGCATTTCAAAAGAATGCGTTTAACAATGAAAAGAATGTTTTAGAAATTGTAAATCTTCGGCATCAAAGAGCCAATTTATTAGGCTACAAGACACATGCACATTTTGTTCTGGAAGAAAGAATGGCAGAAACTCCTGAAAAAGTGATTAAATTTTCTAACAATTTATTAGAAAAAGCAAAACCGGCAGCACGAAAAGAATTTAAAAAATTAGAAGACTACGCTAAAAAATTAGACGGAATAGACCAACTTCAAAAATGGGATGGTGCTTATTATTCAGAGAAATTAAAGAAGGAATTGTTTGATTTGGACCAAGAATTATTAAAACCTTATTTTAAATTAGAAAATGTAATTGAGGGTGTTTTTAAAATTGCAAGTAAATTATTTGACATTCAATTTGAAGAAGTTGCTAACATCGACAAATATCATGAAGATGTTAAAACATATAATGTGACAGACACTAGTGGGAATTTTGTTTCGGTTTTTTACGCAGATTTTCATCCCCGGAAAGGGAAAAGAAATGGTGCATGGATGACTTCCTATAAATCACAACAAATTAAAAACGGAATTAACGACAGACCACACGTTTCTATCGTTTGTAACTTTACAAAACCAACAGCAACAAAACCGTCATTATTAACTTTTAATGAAGTTACTATCTTGTTTCACGAGTTTGGACATGCGCTTCATGGAATGTTAGCAAACACAACCTACAACAGCCTGTCTGGAACTTCTGTTTCTTGGGATTTTGTTGAATTACCAAGTCAAGTTTTAGAAAATTGGTGTTTTGAAAAAGAAGCCTTAGAATTGTTTGCAAAACATTATGAAACAGGTGAGGTCATCCCAATGAAATATATAGAGAAAATTAAAGAATCTGCTAGTTTTCATGAAGGAATGCAAACGTTAAGACAGTTAAGTTTTGGATTGTTAGACATGCAATGGCATGGTAGCGAGTCACCACAGACAATTTCTTCTGTAAAAGAATTTGAAAACAATGCTTTTGCTGAAACAAAATTATACCCTGATGTTGCAGAAAATGCAATGAGTACTGCGTTTTCTCATATTTTTCAAGGAGGATATTCTGCGGGATATTATTCTTATAAATGGGCAGAAGTTTTAGATGCCGATGCTTTTGAATACTTTTTAGAAAAAGGAATTTTCAACAAAGAAGTGGCAACAAAGTTTAAAGAGAATGTATTATCTAAAGGAGGAACAGAAAAACCAATGACATTATACAAACGCTTTAGAGGAGCAGCACCAAAACCAGAGGCTCTTTTAAGACGTGCTGGACTGTTATAAGTATTCAGTTTGCAGTCAGCTTTTTTTATTGCTAACTGAGAAGACTGTTTTACTGCAAACTATTTTTAACTTCAATCCATTTACTCATATATTTTGTGGCCTGCAAAGTTTGATGTTGTAACAAATTGCCTAAAAAATTTTGAGTCCTATGTTGTTCTAAATTCTCTTGAATTTCTTTGATTTTTTTGATAAAAAGCAAACCTAACTTCTCTTTATCATACACATGATTAATGATATCAATTCCTTTTGATTGACAGTTTTTCCACATACTTTTATTTTGATACAATGCTATTGAAATGAGTGCAAAATCAGAAAAATTATTTTCTATAAAACCATTCCAAGCAAATCTATCACACATTCCTTCTGCTCCTATTTCTGTGGTTACACTTGGTGTCCCGCAAATCATAGCTTCTGTCAGTTTTCCTTTAATACCTGCGCCAAAGCGCAAGGGAGCGATAACTAATCTCGCGTTTCCTACAACTTCTTTTGCGGAATCAGCATTTCCTTTAATAAGAAACCCTTCTTTTTTATTATGTAATTGATTTATTTGTTGATTTGCATACGCACCATAAACATGCAATTCAGCTTTTGGAAGAGAGTCTCTAATTTGGTCCCAAATTTCATTTTTCAAGGTTAAAACGGCATCAACATTGGGTTTGTGAAAAAAATTACCAATAAAAATAAAGTGAGCTCTTTCTTCAAAAGATTTCCATTTTTTAATTTGATTATCATCAATTTTATCTAATAAAAAAGGCAAGTAATACAGTATTTTTTTATCAATTTTAAAAATATTTTTAAGTAAATCCATTTCATAAGTTGAAATAATTAAACTCATATCACATCTCAAAATTGAAGCAATTTCTCTTTTTGTATCATCAGAGTTCAACAGCGCTTCGACTGAAAACGCTTCTTCTTTTTTTAATTGTTGATGCCGCGTTTTTCTTAAAAAATGTAAATCCTCTGTGTCTAAAATTCGAATTGCATTTGGACAATTTTCTATAACTCGCCATCCAAATTGTTCTTCCATCATAAAACGATCAAAGAGTACAATCGTTGGTTGTAAATCTTTAATAAAATTATCAAAAGAAGTATTATTTAATACTATAGAGACAGTATCAATTCCTAAAGAACTTAGATCTGCTCCATTATCGCTTTTTTCAGCAGGTGAAGCAAAAGTTATGTTCCAATCTTCTTGTAAAAATTGTTCCATAAGTTGCAACATTCTACTTCCAGCAGCAGAAGCGTTGGGTGCTACCCAAACGGCACCAATGATTAAAACTTGTTGTTTTTTCAATTTCTTAAAATTAATTTTTCAATTTCTTTTGAATTGAAAACAGCATAAAAATAAAACGAATACTATAATTTTTATGAGGTAAAACTAGTAAATTCTCCGTTTATTTTATGAAAATATCCGTATTTTTGTTACTTATTAGTGAAAATAAAACCGAAAGGTTCTATTATACGCAAATTAAACGCACTCATGAAATACGATATTATTGTAATTGGATCTGGTCCTGGGGGATACATTTCTGCAGTTAGAGCTTCTCAATTAGGTAAAAAGGTAGCAATTATAGAAAAATATGCAACTTTGGGCGGAACCTGCTTAAACGTTGGTTGCATCCCTTCAAAAGCGTTATTAGATTCTTCTCATCATTTTTATGATGCGGTACATCACTTCGAAGAGCATGGAATTTCTGTTGAAAAACCCGCTTTCGATTTTGGTAAAATGATAGATAGAAAAGCAAAAGTTGTTGAAACTACCACAGGTGGAATTAAATATTTGATGGACAAAAACAATATTGATGTGTTTGAAGGTTTGGGTTCTTTTGTTGATAAAACACATGTAAATATTGCAAAAAATGATGGTACATCAGAGGTTATTGAAGGTACGAATATCATCATAGCAACAGGTTCAAAACCTGCTAGTTTACCTTTTATTACGCTTGATAAAGAACGCGTAATCACTTCAACAGAAGCTTTAAAACTACCTGAAGTACCAAAACACTTAATTGTAATTGGTGGTGGTGTTATTGGTTTGGAGTTAGGTTCTGTATACAAGCGTTTGGGTGCAGATGTTACTGTTGTAGAATACCAGGACAAAATTGTTCCTGGAATGGATACAGATGTTTCAAAAGAATTACAAAAAGTATTCAAAAAACAGGGAATTAAGTTTGCAACGAGTCATAAAGTAAAGTCTGTCGAAAGAGATGGCAATGCTGTTGTGGTAAAAGCTACTGATAAAAAAGAGCGAGAAATAACGTTTTCTGGTGATTATTGTTTGGTTTCTGTTGGAAGGCAAGCTTATACAGAAGGTTTAGGTTTAGAAAAAATTGGCGTTGAAGTAAATGAACGCGGGCAAATTGCTGTAAACAATCATTTGCAAACAAACATTGCTACTATTTACGCAATTGGTGATGTGGTTAAAGGTGCAATGTTAGCGCACAAGGCAGAAGAAGAAGGTGTAGTCGTTGCTGAATATTTAGCGGGTGAAAAACCACATATTAATTATAATTTAATTCCTGGAATCGTTTATACTTGGCCAGAGGCGGCTTCAGTTGGTAAGACAGAAGACGAACTAAAAGAGGCCAAAGTTGCTTATAAAGCTGGGAAATTTTCTATGAGAGCTTTAGGTAGGTCTCGTGCAAGTGGAGATATCGATGGTTTTGTAAAAGTTTTAGCCGATAAGAATACGGATGAAATTTTAGGGGTTCATATGGTTGGTGCACGTGTTGCCGATTTAATTATGGAAGCTGCCGTTGCAATGGAATTCAGAGCCTCTGCTGAAGATTTAGCAAGAATTTGTCATGGTCATCCAACCTATTCTGAAGCGGTAAAAGAAGCTGCAAAAGCGGCTTGGGATGGAAAACCTTTGAACGCATAAACAAATAAAAAGGTAGTAAATTTAATTTACTACCTTTTTTATTTGTTGAACCTTTTATTGAAAATGGTATCCATTTTATTTAAACCCAATGGCAAATAATTCCTCCCATAATTGCTAAGGTTACGATCCAATAACCTGAATTTATAGCAATATATTTTACACTTTTTCTTTCAAACATAGCAACAATAGACAGTATTGGAAGCACAAAAAAGATTCCAGACATTGTTCCGTGTAAAGCGCCGTGTTTAAAAGTTCTAAAACGGTCTCCATAAGTACCTAAAAAGTTTTGGAAAAAAGAAAATGCTTCGCCTGTTTGATCTTCAAACCCAGGTTCTCCTTGTAAAACTTGCATTACTCCCATTTGATGAATCACTAAAAAAAGTAAAAAGAAGGCAAGTAAAAAGCTAAATACATAGCTAAGGATTAATGTCAATACCATGTTTTTACCTGCTAAAGACGCTTTGGTAAAATTCATTTCTTTCATCCAGACATTTCCAAATAAAGAGCCATACCAGAAAAAGCCAATAAGGATTGGCACTAAAGCTGCTAAAAACAGCACTAAATAATTCATTTCCATAATTTTTTTTGATTAAATGTACAAAAAAAAATGAAATTGTAACTCAATAA
This sequence comes from Polaribacter sejongensis, assembly GCA_949545755.1. Classification (GTDB taxonomy): domain Bacteria; phylum Bacteroidota; class Bacteroidia; order Flavobacteriales; family Flavobacteriaceae; genus Polaribacter; species Polaribacter sejongensis_A. The sequence continues at coordinate 25,087 of CATITK010000049.1, forward strand.
AAAAATCGAAAGCGACTACTTTCGATTCCTATTTAAAATAATATGTGCTTATTTTACTGTATTTTCATCGATTTTGCAATCGCTTCTAGTTCAAACAAAAAAGCTCTTTTGTTTACAGAAGGTGCATATGTAAATCCTTCAAAAACAATCAGTCTATGGTTCTTTTTATCAACTACCGTGTAGTTTAAAAATGGTCCTGCCATAAAATCATTTTTTACCTCCCATTTTCCTCGTGTCTCATAGGCTTTTTTACTGTCAATAACTGCATCAATCGTAAAAGGAGTGTAGGCCTTTTCTGTAGTCATATACATTGTTTCTGGATCGGAACCTGGAATGTATTTTTTACCAATGCTATTTCTAACTGCAACAATACTATCTGAAACACGGGTTTCCTCCGATAAGGGGATTGAATATAATAAAATGTTATTGCTCCCCGTTTTTGCAATCCCACTCGTTAGATGATGACGCAACCACAAGAATTCTCCGGTATCATCTACCTTGTTAAATTTATCGTGGATGGTTAATGAGACCCCTAGGTTCTGGAGAGTTTTAAATTGAGAAACATCTAATTGGTTCTTTTTAAACAAATTTTGAGTCATGCGTATGTCTGATGCTACAAACGTTTTTATAATTTCTTTTTGGTGTTTTTTGAACAGTTTTAAAACCCCTTCATCGTCTTTTGCATACACATAGATAATGGTTTGAGGTTGGGCGTACACATTGTTTCTAACAAAGAATTTTTCTTCATCTGCAACACCAATTACTAGGATGTTTCTAGCTACTTTCATCATATTTCCAAATCCGTTTGGAGCTACTTGAGATACCGATAAAATAGTTTCAGGCTGCGGTAAACCAACCATTAGTTCGCCAAAAGAACTTCTTATTTCTTTACCAATATCACCTGTCCAATCACTTGCATTGGCAACAACCATCACTTTACTTATTTTACCAATTGAAGTTCGTAAAACAAATTTATCATTCCCAACACAAGCTGTTAGTAAAATTGTGATAGCAAATAACGTATGTAATTTTTTCATATTTTTTAAATTTGATTCCAAGTTAGGATACCTCTAGCACACCAAAAATTGTTCCCTTTTTAAACTTAATTGAAATAACTTTTTTAAAATTCTATTGAAATGTTTCAAATCGCATTCTTTTTATTGGTTACATCCCTTTTTCTTTTTATTGCCATTTTTTTGCCGAATAACTTTACTTTTTAGGATAAATATACAGCCTTTGCCCAATTTTTAAACGGGTACTTTTTAAGCTATTCCAACGTTCAATATCAGTTATATAAACGCCAAACTTTTGGGCTATTTTTCCTAAAAAATCACCATTTCGAACTTTATAACGAATCCGTTTATCCATTTCAAAGTATTTAGGCAACGGATTTTCTCTTTGAGCATCGGCTAAATCTGCTAAAGCATAAATTTCTTCTTCTTTATCTAGAAATTCAACAATTTTAGTGCTCGGTAATCTTAGTGCATAATTTCTGCCTTTTATAAAGGGAATAATCGCTAATTTATAAGCGGGATTTAAGTCCGTCAATACATCTTTATGAACGTTGATTTTCTCCGAAATTTGTTCGAAAGTAATCGTTCTTTTTATTTGAATTGTATCGGTTTGAAAATTAAAAAACTCAGGGACTTCTGAATAAACTTTATGCTTATCGGCATATTCAAAAAGATACATGGTTGCATAAAAAGCAGGAACATAACCTGCTGTTTCTCTTGGTAAATAAGGTCTTATATTCCAGTAGTTTTTATTACCTCCAGAACGCTTTATCGCTTTTCTTACATTTCCTGGTCCAGAATTATAGGCTGCTAACGCTAAATCCCAATCACCAAAAATAGTATGTAATTGACGTAAATATTTACACGCAGCAATCGTTGCTTTTACAGGATCTTGACGTTCGTCTACATAAGAACTTACTTTTAAATCAAATTGTTTTCCTGTTCCATACATAAATTGCCACAAACCTGTTGCGCCAACTCTAGATTTTATTTTTGGCCTTAAAGCAGATTCCACAATTGCCAAATACTTCATTTCTAAAGGAATATCATATTGATCTAGATACTGCTCAAACATTGGAAAATAGTATTTTGCCTTTGCCATTAAAGCGGGATAATATCTCTTACGATATCGTAAATAACTATTAATTACTTTTTCTAAAGAGGGATTGTAGGCCAAATTAAAAGGAGTCCTATCATTTAAGGCTGAAAGGCGAACTTTTAATAAAGCGGATGTTAATACCGTTGTTGTGTTTCTGGTAATATCTTTGTCATTAATCACATAGACAAGTGTGTCTATTAATGCTGAGTTAAATTGTTTTTCTATAAGGAGGCTGTCAATAACTTTTAAATCATTATCAGAATAAAATGTGGGTTTAATCGGTTTTATTAAAGAATCTTTAGCAATAAATAGTGTGTCTATTTTTGTTTTTAAGACAGTGTCGTTTTTTTCTTGTGAAAAAACAACATTTGTTAGGAGCAGGAATACAATTAGTTTCTTCATCATAAATTTTAAACATCAAGCTCTACAACAATAGGACAATGATCTGAATGCTTTGCTTCTGGCAAAATATAGGCTCTTGATATTTTATCTTTTAATGGTTCAGAAACCATCGCATAATCCAAACGCCAACCTTTATTATTTGCTCTAGAATTTGCTCTGTAACTCCACCAAGAGTAGGCTTGTTTCTCTTTATTTAAAAAACGAAAACTATCAATAAATCCACTGTTAATAAACGCGCCCATCCAAGTTCTTTCTTCTGGTAAAAAGCCAGAAACTCCTTTCATTTTTGGGTTGTGAATGTCTATTGCCTCATGACAAATATTATAGTCACCACAAATGACTAAATTCGGTATTTCTTGTTTTAAATTATTGATGTATTCTTGAAATTCATCCATATAATTCAACTTAAAATTGAGTCTTTCTGAGTTGGTTCCTGAAGGTAAATACAAACTCATTACGGAAATTTCATCCCCACCTTCAGTGCGGGCAGGAAAATCTACACGTAAATTTCTTCCTTCAAAATCCATTGTTTCAATACCTGTTCCATAAGCGATATGATTGGGTTTTTCTTTACAAAAAATAGCCACTGAAGAATAGCCTTTTTTTTGTGCAGAAAACCAATAATGATATGGATAACCAGCGTTTTCAAAGTCAGTTAAGTCCAATTGTTCTTTATGTGCTTTGGTTTCTTGAAGGCAAATGACATCTGGATTTGCCACTTGCAACCAATCTATAAAACCTTTTTTTAAAGCGGCTCTAATTCCGTTTACATTGTATGATATTATTTTCATAAAAACCGATCTTTACTTCTTCTAAAATGGAAGAAAACTCATTCTTAAATATATTTTCGTTTGAACCTTAATCAAAAAAAGTCCTTTCCTCTAGAAACGATCTAGGATAGGATCATTTCGGGGATTTCTCCATTTACGATTAAAGTTCCTGCTGTTCCCTTTTGAATCTCTTCGACAGAAACTCCAGGAGCTCTTTCTAATAAATGAAATTGATTGTTTTTGACTTCTAGGACGGCTAGGCTAGTCACAACTTTCGTAACGCATCCAACACCTGTTAATGGCAAGGAACATTGTTTTAAAAGCTTAGATTCACCACGTTTGTTAGTGTGCATCATTGCTACGATAATATTCTCTGCGGACGCTACTAAATCCATAGCACCTCCCATTCCTTTGACCATTTTTCCTGGAATTTTCCAATTCGCAATATCCCCATTTTCTGCAACTTCCATGGCTCCTAAAATTGTAAGATCAACATGTTTGCCCCGAATCATAGCAAAGCTCAAAGAAGAATCAAAAAAACTTGCTCCAGGCAGTGTCGTAATTGTTTGCTTTCCTGCGTTTATAATATCAGCGTCTTCTTCTCCTTCAAAAGGAAAAGGACCCATTCCTAAAACACCGTTTTCACTTTGAAACTCAACTTCAATGTCTGTTCGAACATAGTTGGCCACCAGTGTAGGAATTCCAATACCTAGGTTTACGTAAAACCCATCTTGAACTTCCTGTGCGATTCGCTGTGCGATTCCATTTTTATCTAAAGCCATGACATTATTGTTTTTTTCTTACTGTCCTTTGCTCAATTCTCTTTTCATAATTTTTTCCTTGAAAAATACGTTGCACAAATATTCCTGGAATATGAACATGATCAGGGTCTAAGGTCCCAACAGGAACCAGTTCTTCTACTTCCGCAACCGTAATTGTTGCTGCACCACACATGTTTGGATTGAAATTTCTAGAAGTCCCTTTAAAAACTAAATTTCCTGCAGCATCCCCTTTCCACGCTTTTACAAAAGCAAAATCTGCTTTAAATGCAGGTTCTAAAACATACATTTTCCCATCAAATTCTCTAGTTTCTTTTCCTTCAGCTACTTCAGTTCCATAGCCAGCAGGTGTATAAAATGCAGGGAAACCTGCTTGTGCAGCTCTACATTTTTCTGCTAAAGTTCCTTGTGGTGTTAATTCTACTTCTAATTCTCCTGATAACATCTGCCGCTCAAATTCATCATTTTCACCAACATAAGAAGAAATCATTTTTTTTATTTGTTTCTTTTGAAGTAATCGCCCTAAGCCAAAATCATCAATACCTGCATTGTTTGAAATACAAGTAACTGCTCTAACTTCTAGTTTTACTAATTCTGCAATTGCGTTTTCTGGAATACCACACAATCCAAAACCACCAAGCATTAAAGTCATATTGCTTTGAACCCCTTGAAGCGCTTCTTGAACATTTTTTACTTTTTTATTTATCATACTGATTTCTTTCTGATTTATAATTAAAAAAACGCTGAAACAAGTTCAGAATAAATTAAAAATCGGTGTCTTCTTCAGGAAGTACGACTTTCTTCTCTTCATTCACTTCTCCATCTTCATCCATTACATCCTTTTCATTACCACAGTCAATGTTTATTGATAGTTTTTTTGGTTTTTCAAAGTCATCTTGACTGATATTTAATGTTTCATCAGCATAACATTTTTTCATAAACAATGCCCAAGAAGGTAAAGACATTGTTGCTCCTTGACCTTTGGAAATTCCTTCAAAATGGGTTGCTCTGTCTTCTCCGCCAGTCCATACTCCTGTTGCTAAATTTGGAACAATACCCATAAACCAGCCATCAGATTGATTTTGAGTTGTACCCGTTTTACCAGCGATTGGATTTGTAAATTCATACGGATAACCTGTTACATATTTTGGCTTTTCCCAAGGCAAACGCAAACGAACTCCGGAGCCAGATTCAGTAACTCCTTTTAATAAATCCAACACTACATAAGCAGATTCTTCACTTAAAACTTCTTTGGTTTCTGGTGTAAATTCTTGTAAAACAGTTCCGTTTTTATCTTCAATTCTTTTTAAAATCATTGGTGAAACTCGCAGCCCTTTGTTTGCAAAAGTAGCATAAGCACTGACCATTTCTAATAATGATAAATCTACAGCTCCTAAGGCAATGGATGGGTTTGCTCGAATTTTACTTTCAATACCTGCTGATTTTGCTAAACGAACCACATTTTTTGGAGAGACCATATCGATCAATCTCGCAGACATCGTATTTACAGAACCTGCTAAACCGTCTTTTAAGGTCAGCATTCCTCCATACTTTAAACCGGAGTTTTTTGGAGTCCATTCTTCTGGAATCCCATATTTTCCTTTCGGAATTGTATAAAGTACGTTTGGAAACTCATCACATGGAGACATTTTTAATTGATTAATTGCTGTAGCATATACAAAAGGTTTGAAGGTAGAACCTACCTGTCTTTTCTGTTGTGCAACTGCATCATATTTGAAATGTTTGTTATCAATACCTCCCACCCAAGCTTTTATATGACCAGATTGTGGTTCAATAGACAACAGTCCAGAACGCAAGAAATACTTGTAATATTTTATAGAATCATTGGGAGATAGAATTGTATCTCGATTTCCTTTCCAAGAAAAAACATTCATTGTTGTTTTAGTGTTGAAAATTTTATCAATTTCTTTTTTAGATTTACCTACAATTTTTAACCTTTTATATCTAGTAGAATTTTTCTTTCCTCTTTCTATAATTGCTTTAATTTCGTCCTTATCTAAATCATAAAAAGGCGCTGTCTTATTTAGCTTTTGTTCTTTAAAAAAATACGATTGTAAATTAGATACATGTTCTTTTATAGCTTCTTCTGCATATTGCTGCATTCGAGAATCTAGGGTTACATATATTTTTAAACCATCTCTATAAATATTATATTCTTCACCATTTGGTTTCGGATTCGTTTGTACCCATTTCCTGAGAACTTTTTGTAAATGAGACCTAAAATAAGTTGCAGATCCATCACTATGCCCTTCTTTATTAATGTTTAAACCTAAGTCTAATTGTTGTAAAGAATCTTTTTCTTTTAATGAAATAAACGCACTACGATTCATTTGTTTTAACACAACGTTTCTTCGTTGTGTTACTAATTTAACTCTTCTTAAAGGATTAAAATAAGAGGAATTTTTTAGCATCCCAACTAGCATTGCAGATTCCTGAACATCTAACTCTCTGGGTTCTTTTCCAAAATAAATTCGCGCTGCAGAACGAATACCTACTGCTTGGTTTAAAAAGTCGTACTTATTTAAGTACATGGTTAAGATCTCATTTTTAGTGTATTGCCGCTCTAATTTGATAGCAACAACCCATTCCTTTACTTTTTGAAAAACTCTTTTAATTTTATGGGTCGATCTTTTTCCAGTAAACAACATTTTTGCAAGCTGTTGTGTAATCGTACTTGCTCCACCACTTCCTGGTTTTAAAACGGCTCTTGCAGTACCTCTAAAATCAATACCAGAATGCTCATAAAAACGTTCGTCTTCAGTTGCAACTAAAGCTTTTATTATATTCTCTGGTAAATCTTTAAAATGAATAGGAGTTCTGTTTTCCGCAGCATACTTCCCTAAAGTTTTACCATCTGAAGAAATAACTTCAGTGGCTAAATTGTTTTCGGGGTTTTCTAATTCTTCAAACGTTGGCAACTTGCCTAAACCTCCCAGAGAGGCAATAAAAAACAATAATAATATTGATACAAATCCACTAAGGATAAGCAACCAAAACCATTTAATATGTTTTTTGAAATTTGTTTTTTTCTTTTTCGCCATAATAAAATACTGATTCTCAACACTGTTGAGATTTCATTAACATGTCTTTCCTGCAGCAATAGGAATTTGATCTAATTTTCGATACTAAAACCAACTTCTTGAATTCCTTTTAAAAAAGCAATTGGATTTACATCCCCATTTTTTCGCATTGCATGTCGCACATTAAAGAGATGCTTTCCTGGAATTAAAAACGTCTTATTTTCTTTATAAAATAATTTATTTTCTTTAATCTCTGTAAGCCCGTTTCCTAAAAACCTTCCCATTTCATCTGCCATTTCGTATTGTAATGTATCAATAATTGTCGTTTCGTTTGGAAAAATGAGCTCTGTAATAATATATAAATTGCTATAGGCGTATTCACTATTATTTCTAATATTAATAAATAAATTTTTTGGAGAAATGGTGTCTTTTACATCAAACTCAAACATCACTTTTTCATTTGCTTTCCAACCTTCTGTCGCTACTGATTTATAGGTATTGAAACCCGTTTTATCAGTACATGAAAACATTAAAAAAAGAGCTCCTAAAACAATTGAAAAATTATTTATTTTCAGAATTGTTCTCATTTTTTGGGTTATTATTTTTACGATTCCTATTGTTCCTTCTTGGGTTATTCCCTTTTTTAACTTCGCCTTTTGGTTGATTTTCATTCCTTTCAGGTTTCGGTTTTGCTTGCTGGTTTTGTTGTTTTTTAGCTTGTGGATTTCTTTTTTGAGCTGAATTCGGCTTATTATTGTTTGTATTAACAGCCGCTTTTTTCTTATTTCTGTTACGGTTATTTCTGTTGCGTTTGCTCGTTTTTGGTGCATCAAAACGCGTTAAACTATCTTGACCAGCAGCATCTTCAAAATCAACTTTTACAGGAATCACAATTTCTGCTTCATACTCTTCTAACGAAATAGACTTTTCTTTATTCTTATTGAGTTGAACTATTTCTAAAACTTGCTCCAAAGTAAGTCGGAACCATTTAAAACGCTCCTCTTTATAAGTATACCAAAGATGATTTTTAAAGATATCCATCTTCACAAAAACAGCTTCACCTTTTTCAGTTTTAAGCACTAAATCCTGTTTTGGAAACGTTTTTAAAGCATCCAAATAGGTGTCTAATTCAAAATTTAAACAACATTTTAATTTACCACATTGTCCTGCTAGCTTTAACGGATTCAGAGATAATTGTTGGTAACGTGCTGCTGATGTGGTTACTTTCCTAAAATCTGTTAACCAAGTAGAGCAACATAATTCCCTACCACAAGAACCAACACCTCCTAGACGAGCCGCTTCTTGTCTTGCGCCCACTTGTTTCATTTCTATACGAATGGAAAAAGCACTTGCCAAATCTCTAATTAACTGTCTAAAATCTACTCTCGTTTCTGCGGTATAGTAAAAAATAGCTTTATTTCCATCTCCTTGATATTCTACATCTGACAATTTCATTTGCAACCCTAAACGTCCCAAAATTTCTCTCCCTCTTTTTTGAGTTTCTTCTTCTTTTGCTCTCGATTTTTGCCAAACATCAATATCTCTCTGACTTGCTTTTCTGTATATTTTCTTTACATCTTCATGATCTGCGGTAATTTTACGCTTTTTCATTTGCACTTTAACCAATTCTCCTGCCAAAGAAACAGTCCCAATATCATGTCCTGGGGAGCCTTCAACTGCCACAATATCTCCCATAGTTATGGATAAATTATCAGGATTGGTATAAAAATGTTTTCTTCCGTTTTTAAAACGAACTTCAAAAATATTGAATCTTTCTTGCCCGCTTGGTAAAGTCATGTTAGACAACCAATCAAAAACAGCTAGTTTATTACTACCACTTCCACAGGTTCCTGACCCACAATTACCGTTACTTTTACAACCTTTTGGTACTCCATTCTCTGTTGTACCACAACTTCCACATGCCATCGTAAGTATATATATTTTATAGTTATTGGTTTATGTTGCGGGTTATTTGTAATCTAACACGAAAAATCAACATGTAAAAACGAATTCCTATTTTGGGTTCATAAATTGATTGTCAAGTTGCTATGAAAACACAAATTGACAAAGTTTAATCAGTAAATATACGAAATCTAAAGGACTCTTAAAAGGTAATTATTTCACAAAAGAAAAGCCTCAAAATGGAGTCCTCTACAATGTTAAATTTTAAATTTCAACATTTCACTGCGTCCTTTTTTGAAAATTTTATTGCTATTTCCTTTACCTTTTCTCAATTCTTTTTGGGCTTCAAAAGGCAATTGAATAACTTCTTGACAAGCTGAGGAACAGGTGTTTTCCATTTTTTCTGAACAAGCATCACATTGAATAAACAATAAATGGCAGCCTTCATTAGCACAGTTTGTATGAGTATCACAAAGAATTCCACATTGATGACAATTGGAAACAACATCATCAGAAATTCTTTCTGCTCTTCTATGATCAAACACAAAATTTTTGCCTATAAATTTATTTTCTAAACCTGCTTCTTTTACTTGACGTGTATATTCTATGATTCCTCCTTCTAGTTGAAACACATTTTTGAATCCCTTGTGCTTATAATAAGCAGATGCTTTTTCGCAACGAATTCCACCAGTACAATACATCAATAAATTTTTATCTTCTTTGTTGTCTTTTAGGTCTTTTTCAATAATCTCCAAGGAGTCTCTAAAGGTGTCTACATCAGGAGTTACGGCGCCATCAAAATGACCTATTTCACTCTCATAATGGTTGCGCATATCTACACAAACAGTTGCTGGATTTTGCAACATTTCATTGAATTCTTTGGCGTTTAAATGAACTCCTTTATCAGTGACATCAAAACTCGCGTCTTGCAGACCGTCTGCAACAATTTTATCACGTACTTTTATTTTTAACTTTAGAAACGACTTATTATCGTGTTCGATAGCGACATTTAATCGAATGTCTTTCAAAAAAGAAATACTATCTATTTGGTCTTTTAAAGCATAGAAGTTTTCTGAAGGAACGGACAATTGTGCATTGATACCTTCGTAAGAAACATAAATTCTCCCAAGAACATCTATAGCATTCCATTCTAAAAACAACTTATCTCTAAATAGTAGTGGATTTTCTATCTTATAGTATTGATAGAATGATATTGTGAGGCGGTCTTTTCCAGCTTCATCAATTAATGCAGCGCGTTCTATGGCGCTTAACTTATTGTACAGTTGCATGCTATACTAATTTTAAGCTAAACTTGATTTAGCTTCTGTTTATAATTCACAAAATTACAATTTTTATCTTAAAATATATCATTGTAAAATAGGAAGCAATATGCGTATTGGATAACTAATTTCTTGAAGCCAACTATCTTTGACAAACTCTACGGTGCTTTATTTGATTGATTTCATGCCCGATCAAATTGAAGACAACTTTGATCTAAAAAATTTAAAAAGCAACGTTTTATTTTAAAATTTCAGCTCCTAACTATACTAAGCAAGGTTCATGGAAATGACAATTTTAATGCAAACCCAGGCAATACCTCAAGGAATTCTTTTCGATTATAAATAACTTCGTTTCTCGCAATATCAAAAAAGTTTAAATTTAAACATCAGAAATTTATTTGATTTGTTTTTAAACTTTGTATGATTTATAACGTTTTAACTGATTTATTTTATCCATTTTTTTATCATCTTTGCAGTATCAAAAAAGCAATAAGATGAAAATAGCTGTAGTTGGAGCAACTGGAATGGTTGGAACTGTAATGTTAGAAGTATTAGAAGAACGTAATTTACCAATAACGGAATTAATTCCTGTAGCATCTGCAAGATCTGCTGGTAAAAAATTAGCCTATAAAGGCAAGGAGTATACGGTTGTTACTCTAGAAGATGCTCTAAAGATGAAACCTGATGTGGCTTTATTTTCTGCGGGAGGTGATACTTCTTTGGAATGGGCTCCAAAATTTGCTGAAGTTGGTACAACTGTTATTGATAATTCTTCTGCCTGGAGAATGGATCCTACTAAAAAATTAGTGGTTCCAGAAATTAATGGAGATGTTTTAACTGTCGATGATAAAATTATTGCAAATCCTAATTGCTCTACAATTCAGTTAGTCGCTGCTTTATCGCCGTTACATTTAAAATATAAAATGAAGCGTGTAGTAGTTTCTACCTATCAATCTGTTTCGGGATCAGGTATAAAAGCGGTACGACAACTAGATAATGAAGAAGCTGGTATTGAAGGTGAAATGGCATACCCTTATAAAATAGGAAGAAACGCTTTACCTCATTGTGATGTTTTCTTAGAAAATGGATACACGAAAGAAGAAATGAAATTGGTGAAAGAGCCTAAGAAAATATTACGTGATAGTTCTTTTACTGTAACAGCAACTGCGGTAAGAATTCCTACTGCTGGTGGGCATTCTGAGGCTGTAAATGTTCAGTTTGAAAATGATTTTGATTTGGCAGAAGTTCGTCAAATATTAGGTAGTACTCCAGGAATTATTGTAGAAGATGATTTGTCAAATAATATATATCCTATGCCTATAAATGCACACAACAAAGATGAAGTATTTGTAGGGAGAATTAGAAGAGATGAGTCTCAAGAAAATACGTTAAATTTGTGGATTGTTGCAGACAATTTAAGAAAAGGAGCGGCAACAAATACAATTCAAATTGCCGAATATTTAATAGAAAATAATTTGGTATAAATTATACATAATGGCAACATTTAACAAGGTAATTATAAAAGAAATAACTCAAGAAACCGCAAATGCGGTTTCTGTTTTGTTTGATATCCCCCCACATTTACAAACGGAATTTAATTTTACTGCAGGACAGTATATTACACTTCAAAAGGAAATAGAAGGAGCGTTCGTTAGAAGAGCTTATTCCATTTGTTCAACACCTCAGAGTGGAACAATTAGAGTTGCTATAAAAGCTGTTGAAAACGGAATCTTTTCCCAATATGCAACCTCACAAATGAAAGTTGGTGACGAAATTGAAATTTCTGCACCAGAAGGACGTTTTTTACTAAATCCTGAAGCGAATAAAAACTATATTGGTTTTGCTGCTGGCTCTGGAATTACTCCCATTTTATCAATGGTAGAAACGGTTTTAGAAAAGGAATCTACAGCAACTTTTACTTTAGTTTATGGAAACAAATCTGAAGTAAATACTATCTTTTATAAGAGATTAAATGACCTTAAAAATTCGTTTTCTGAGAGATTCAACTTACATTATATTTTTAGTAGAGAAGAGGTAAAAAATGAATTAAAGGGAAGAATTGACGAAAATGTCACTAGTTACTTTGTGAAGAACCGGTATAAAGAAACTTCTTTTGATGAAGCTTTTTTGTGCGGACCAGAAGAAATGATACAAAAAGTATCTAAAACATTAGAAAACAGCAAAATTGCAAAAGAACACATTCATTTTGAATTGTTTACTGCTGCCGTTGATAAAGAAGTTACTTCAGAAATAAAAGCAGGAACCTCAGAAGTTACTGTTTTGATAGATGATGAAGAAACTACGTTTACTATGCAACAAAAGGATACTATTCTGGCGGCAAGTTTACGCAACAATCTCGATGCACCCTATTCTTGTCAAGGGGGCGTTTGTAGTTCATGTATGGGGAAAGTTACAGAGGGGAAAGCAGTAATGGTTAAGAATTCCATTTTAACAGATAGTGAAATTGAAGAAGGGTTGGTTTTAGCCTGTCAGGCGTATCCGACAACTTCTAAAATTACGATCGATTTTGATGACGTCTAGCTCTTTTACAGGTTATAAAAATTTTGCAGGTATTTTATAAACCTTTACCAATCAAAAGTAATTTTGTTTATTTAAACTTATGAGAATAATAATCTGCTTCTTTCTCAAAATAATTATCATAATACCCTACTCTATTTTGGTTTTCTAACTCATATAATGCTGTTTGTAAAAGACCATTAAAGTCAGAATAAAACCATTTTCTATAGAACTGAACAACTTTATTATCATTATTTAAAAACAGTTTTTTTGGTTTGTTAAAAAATGGGTTTATATTTGAAAAATCATTGTATTGATATACATGTATTACTTCATGCGCAATTACCTTTCTTTCAATTTTCTGAGAAAGATTGTTTAAAAGAGAAATGTTATTTAAGGATGCAATTCCTATTGCACTAATTTCAAAATCATTACTTATTTTATTTCTTTTAAAAATAAAGTGCCCTGTTTTTATAGAGTTTTTAAAATCGAAGGTTCCATTTGTTGCTGAAACAGCAGTTGCAAGTAGCGATAAAGGCATTATTTTATATTGAATTTTAAATTTATCTTTTAAGGAAAACTCGAATCTATTAAACCCAAAATTCAAATACCATTTTTCCCAAAAATTTGTATTTGAAGCAGCATTGTGTACTACAGAATTACCTATAGAATTTAATATTTTAGAAGCCCAAGCATCTTTAAAATCTCCGGAATTAGAAAAATCATAAATGAACTGTTTACTTTTATAGGTTAGTAAACCCCCAAAACTACCTTGCCAAAGCCCTTTCACAAATACTTTCCCTATCTTTTCATTTGGTTTTTTATTTATTACTGCACCAAAACCCCCAAAAAACCCACCCAAACCAATATTGTAAATTGCGGCTTGAGCATCGTTATTTTGTGCTTTTGTTTGATGTGTCTGTAAAATAAAAAATAAAATAAATAAAGTGTAAAATTCGTTTTCATTAGGTTATTTTTTCTGAAAAAAACTACTAATTTTTTAGAAAAATTAATCAAATTACTCATAGTTAAATTAATTCTTTCATTCAAATAATAATTATAAAATTCCTTACCTATGGTTTTTTAAAGTGATCACCTACTCTTTTTGATAGAGGCTTTTTGGTTTCTGCCTATTTGTTGCGCAACATTTTTTTTATTAACTCCCTTAAAAGAATATAAGACAGTTTTCAATTACAATAATAGTATTCTTACAACCCTCTTACAACCCTAAAAACGCATAACATTATGTGTTTTTTAGGTGGGTTATTTTTTTTATCTTTAAACTAAAAAAAAATGAACACTCTTATTGCTAATAAATTGAAAATCTTACGTAAAGAAAAAAACTTGTCCCAAGAAGAAGTAGCTCATCGATTGCATATGTCTCAATCTGCTTATGGTAGAATAGAAAAAGGAGACAGTAGTAGTTGGGCTGCACATTTAAATGATATTTGTGAATTATATGATGTAGCTCCTGAGGAATTAATGAAAAAAGACACGCTAACAATTAATCAAGATGATGAAAAAGCTAATAGTAACAGCACAGTAATAAAACTAATTTCAGAAAAATTAATTGAACAATTTGAAATTCGACTAAAAGAAAAAGAGAGCTATATTAATCAACTTGAAAAAAAATTATCGTCAAAAAAATAGTATTTTTAAACGATGGATATTCACGACTTTAAGAATGCTTTCTTAATTGGTTTTTTCATGGCTTTCATGATTGGGCCTGTTTTTTTTATGTTGATACAAACCAGTATTTTAAAAGGAGCTAGAGCTGCAATTGCTTTTGATATTGGGGTTCTTTTAGGAGATGTTTCTTTTATTCTAATTGCTTATTATGGAAG
>CATITK010000050.1 GCA_949545755.1 Polaribacter sejongensis
AAACGAATTAAATCTTCAGAGAAAACATTGTGTCCACTGTTAAATTTATTCGCGACTTTGTGCAATATACATTTGGTGATTTCTGCCCTGGTTTTTTTAATCATCTTCTAAAATTAAGAGTGTAAAAATAGTTGAAGTTTTTTTAATAATTGCCATGAATAAACCCAATTTTAAAAATAGTTGTCCTGCTGTAAATTTTCAAGACCTACTATTGAGTGCTGATTCCAATCTTTAAAACACAGCGATTAGCTTCTAATTTCCGTGTTTTAATCCTCATAAGGAATTCTTCTAAAGTTATTATTCGCCTTTTTGAATGTGGTAATTTAGCTTACAGTTAGAGTTAAGAATAAAATTTTAATATATGAAACAACAAAGAAAAATTTATGATCCAGTTTTGTAGAAGGAATGTACTTCTTGAAAGTTAAAAATTCTAATAATAATTTTAAATTCTTTAAGGTAATTGTTGATTGATTTTAAGGTGTTCAAATAAATATGTGAGATAATAAATTGTCTTATCGCATAAAGTCTTTATAACTGGACTCTATTGCTAAATAGAACCAATACAAAATGATAGGTAAAGGAATTAATAACCAAAAATAATTGATGAAAATTGCTTTATTCTGTTTCATTATAAGAGGAAAAACCTTCAATTAAAAATTTTGAAGGGTTTCATATTTTGGTTAAAAATAGTCCTTATTTAAGAGATTGTATTATGTCTAGAGCACTTTTAGTTACGCTTTGAATTTTCACATAATCAAAATTACCATCAGCATCTTTTGCCATCAATTTAGACCCCATACCAACACAGGTAACTCCTGCATTGAACCAACCTTCTAAGTTTTCTCTTGTTGGAGAAACACCTCCGGTAGGCATGATACTTGTCCATGGTTGTGGTCCTTTAATTCCTTTTACAAATTGAGGCCCATAAATATCTCCTGGAAATAATTTTACGATTTCACAACCTAGTTCTTCTGCTTTCGCTATTTCAGTTAAGGTTCCACATCCAGGAGACCATAACACTTTTTTACGATTACAAACAATTGCAATGTCTTCCCTTAAAACGGGGGTTACAATAAAATTTGCTCCTAAAGCCATATATAAAGATGCTGCTGCTGCATCTGTAACAGACCCAACTCCCATTATCATTCCTGGTAATTCAGCAATTGCATATTTTGTTAATTCTCCAAAAACTTGGTGTGCAAAGTCTCCTCTTGCAGTAAACTCCATTAAACGAGCTCCCCCATCATAACATGATTTTAAAACTTTTTTACTGATTTCTAGGTTGTTATGAAAAAATAAAGGAACCATTCCTGTATCTTTCATAACTTGCGCTACTTGGATTCTTGTATATTGTGCCATCTTATTATTATTTAAGTTAAGTTTAATATTTTTTTGAAATCATACATTTCTGGATTAGACACATATTTTTTTGCTTGTTTATAATCCTTTTCTTGTATATAGTAAAGATTATTTATAAATAATTGAACCATATCTGAATTAACGTCTACCAATCTTGGAGGTATTTTTCCATTTTTATCTTCAAAGTCCTTCAAAAATAAAGGTGTAATATCTCCTTTAGAATTAGCACTCACAATACAACTAGATATTCCTTCATCGAATAATTTTTTAACACCTATACCTAATAAAGTACACAACGTTAAATCGAATGCAATAGGATTACAACATCTTAATTCGTAACCAAGTTCTACGGGTCTTGATTTAACTGTCAACCCTATTTCCTTCAATTTGACCTGTAAAAGATAATTAAATATGTGAGACTTACTTACATTTCCTAATTCCGGATGTCCATGATCGTCATAAGTAAAATTTATTCCTGAATTGATGATTTCCTTTTCTTCCATAAAATGAAAAACACCTTCACTTACTAAAGCTACACCATATTCAACACCTTTAATTTTACATTTAATGATAGAAGAAATAATCATGTTAATTATCTTATCGAATGTAATATTAGTTTTGTTAAACATTTCTGGAATAATCATCATTTGAAAATGACAAGCTGAAGCAATTCCAAAGGCCAAATGCCCCGCAGAACGTCCCATTGCAGACATTACAAACCAATTTTCACTGGTTCTAGCATCTTCATAAACTGTATTCCCAATGCGAACTCCCTCATCTTTAGCCGTGTGAAAACCAAATGTTGGATTTCTGTCTGGCAAAGGCAGATCGTTATCTATCGTTTTTGGAACATGTACATGAGCTACTGATAAATCTTGATTTTGAAGAAATTTAGTTAATCTATTAGCGGTAGAGGCTGTATCATCACCTCCAATAGTTACCAATAATTTCACATTATTCTTCTTAAAAAAATCAACCTTAAAATCGCTATCTTTTGGTTTAAACCTACTCATAATTAAGGTAGAACCTCCACGACTAAAAATACGGTCGGCATGATGAAAATCGAATATTTTTACCACAGGATTTTCTAAAAATAATCCTTGATATCCATGATGCACACCAATAACCTTATAGCCATCTTTTATAAAAATTTTAGCGATAGTACTTATAACGGTATTAATACCTGGAGCCGGACCACCGCTGCATATAATTGCTATTGAATTTTTCATATTAAAAAAAATTTTAATCTTAATGCTAAGAAGTTTATCGGGCAACTCGACCAGAAGCATCGCCGCCCATTAACTTTTCTACTTCTGCAACAGTTGCTAGGTTTGCATCCCCTTTAATCGTGTGTTTTAAACAAGATGCTGCAACTGCAAAGTCTAATGCATTTTGATCATCTTCTGGGTATTTTAATAATCCGTAGATTAAGCCCCCCATAAAAGAATCTCCTCCACCTACTCTATCTACAATATCAGTAATTTGATATTGACGAGTTTGCAACAAGGTCTTTCCATCATATAACACACCAGCCCAAGTATTATGAGAAGCAGAGATGGAACCTCTTAAGGTAGTAATCACTTTTTTAGCTCTTGGAAATTTCTCCATCATTTGCTCACAAACAGATAAAAATGCTTCTGCTTTTACATTATGCCCTTCCGTTTGGACAGAAATCCCTGCTGGCTTAATACCGAAATGCATTTCTGCATCCTCCTCATTTCCTAAAACAATATCACAGTAAGAAGTTAATTCAGTCATTATTTTTTCTCTATGTGTATCATCACAAAAATTCCAAAGTTTTGCCCTGTAATTTAAATCTGTAGAAATAGTAATTCCTTTTGCACTAGCAGCTTTAACAGCTTCCAAGCATACATCTGCAGATCCTTGCGAAATCGCTGGTGTAATACCGGTCCAATGAAACCATTCTACTCCATCAAAAACAGCATCCCAATCTATCATCCCTGATTTTATTTCTGCAATCGCAGAATGTGCTCTATCATACACAACTTTCGATCCCCGAGAAACGGCTCCTGTTTCTAAGAAGTAAATTCCTAAACGGTCTCCACCCCAAACAATTTTGTTAACTCCAACACCTCGTTTTCTCATTTCCATCATCGCACATTCACCAATATCATTTTTAGGCAAACGCGTTACGAAATCTACATCAACTCCATAGTTTGCTAATGAAACCGCTACATTAGATTCTCCTCCTCCATAAACAACATCAAAGTTATTTGCTTGAGAAAACCTTAAAAATCCCTGTGGAGCTAATCTTAACATGATCTCTCCAAAAGTTACTACTTTACCCATTTTGTTTAATTTTTTCATATGTTTATCATTTTTTAGTTAAACGTTTAAGCAGTTCTTTAAAATAAAATCAAAACTTCTTTTGGTACTCGAAATTTTGATTATGTAAACAAAGTAACTATATTTGTTTAAACGTTTAAGCAAATATATAAAAAATTCGTGAAAAAAAAGAGAACTACAATAAAAGATATTGCAAACGTGTTAAATATTTCTGCAGCAGCAGTCTCTAAAGCATTACATAATGATTCAAGAATTAGCGAAAGAACTAAAGAAAATGTTCGACAAGTAGCGAAAAATTTACATTATCAACCCAATCACTTAGCGAGTGCTTTACGAAGTGGAAAAAGTAATTTAGTGGGAGTTATTGTGCCTAGAACCAATAGTAATTTCTTTTCATCAGTTATTCAAAATATAGAAGAAGTATTGAATGAAAAAGGGTACAGCATCATTATCACACAATCTAATGAATCCTATGATAAAGAATGTAAAAGTATCGATACGCTACTTTATACACAAGTAGATGGAATTATTGCCTCAATGGCAAATGAAACTGTAGCGCTAAGTTCTTATGAAAAAATTAAATCCAAGGGCATCCCTTTAATTCTTTTTGATAGAGGTGAAAATGATTTAAATGTAGACTATATTGGAATTGATGATTATAATAGTAGTCATTTAATTGTAGAGCATTTGGTAAAAAATGGTTGTCAACGAATTGCTCATATAGGTGGCTATAAACGAACTCGAATTTATAACAATAGAATTCGAGGATATGTTGATGCTTTGAAAAAACACAAACTTCCTTTAGATGCTGAATTACTTACCGAAGGTAATTTGACAATTGAAGATGGAAGGATAAAAATGACTCAATTATTGAGTTTAAAAACCCGTCCCGATTCAGTATATGTCGCTGGAGATTATGCCGCTTTAGGAGCTTTACAAGTTTTAAAAGAGCATAAGATTCGTATTCCTGAAGAAATTTCTCTGGTAGGTTTTGGTAACGAGCCCTTTACAGATATGGTTACACCTAAAATTACAAGTGTCGATCAGCATAGTGCAGAAATAGGGAAACAAGCAGCAAATACCTTTCTAAAATATGTAGAGAATGATAGTACAGAACAACGTTTGAATAAGATAATTTTAGCTGCAGAATTAATAGTGAGAGATTCTTCTAATAAAAAAACTCCTCTTTAAATTCATAAAGAGAAGTTTCAACCCAAATCAAAATAAAAAACTAGATTCCTAAGGCTTGTCCACCACCTATTTGTATTGTTTCTGCTGTAATAAATGCTGCGTCATTACTCGCTAAAAAAGAAACTACTGAGGCAACTTCTTGTGGTTGACCTAATCTGCCCAACATAATATTATTTTTCCATGAAGCAAATACTTCTGGCTTACTTTCTTTAATTTGTGCATGAAATGGAGTATCAATCGTACCAGGGGAAACCGCATTTACTCGAATTCCATATTCGGCTAAATCTTTGGCCAAGGCTCTTGTAATTGCATGTACACCTGCTTTAGAAGTTCCGTAAATTCCAGCTCCTGGCCCACCAGCATTCCATCCTGCATTGGATGTATAGTTAATAATAGAAGTATTTTCTCCTTTTTTAAGAAAAGGAATTGCCGCTCTAGATGCAAAAAAAACAGAATCTAAGTTCAAAGCCATCACAAATCTGTAAAAATCTGTTGTCATTTCTTCAAAACGAGACCGACCACCAAGACCTCCAGCATTATTGACTAAAACATCAATTTTCCCATATTTTTCACCAATTTTTTTTATGTTTGAAGATACTGCCTCATCATCTGTAACATCAAATCCATAATATTCAGCGGTGATGCCTTGGGCAGCAAGTTCTTGAACTCTTTTTGCACCTTCATCGTCTTGGATACCATTTAAAACGACACAATAACCATCCTGTCCTAATCGTTTTGCAACTTCGAATCCTATTCCACCCGTAGCTCCTGTAATAATAGCTACTTTTACATTTAATTTACTCATCTTTTTATTTTAATATTTATAAAATTTGTATTAATACATATTTAGTTTTCTAAATTAACAACTAGCTTGACTTTTCTAATTAATAAGAAGATAGATAACACAGCCAAAACTACGGAAAGTGTTATCGCTATGAAGGCAGGCGTATAAGATCCTCCTTCAGTTATTCTTCCAATAAACCAGTTCATTATAATTGGAGAAAATGCTGCAATTGTACCAGCTAATCCTGCTAGGGTACCAACAGATGGTCCTCTGAATAAATCACTAGAAAGGGTTTGGATATTACCTATTGCAAATTGAAATCCAAACAGGGCTAAGCCAGCTAAAAATATGAATGTCATATAATTAGAGTCATTTACAAAGCATATAATGGAAACAAATCCAATTATGATTAATAGACTTCCAAATACGATACTTGCTTTTCTACCAAAATCTATTGAAGTTTTTTTGATAATTGCTTCAGTAAACAAACCTCCTAAGATTCCACCAGCGGCTGCCATAAGGTATGATATCCACATCGTGTTCCCAATTTCTTCTATACTCAGTCCAAACTTACTGTTTAGATATATGGGCATCCAACCTGCAAAAAACCACCAAATTGGTTCTATAAAAAATCTACATAGCAATATTCCCCATGGCTCTTTATAACTTAATATTTTGGGTACACTTAAACTTTTAGCTCCTTCGACAACAACATCGTTATTTTCCTTTCGATCATTAAGCAACATGTTTCTTTCCTCCTCAGTAATCCAAGGATGGTCTTTTGGTTTTGATTTGTTTATGATTAACCAAGGGATAACCCAAAGTAGGCCTAACACACCTAATATTATGTAAGTGGATTTCCATCCAAATTGAGCATATAAATAAACAATGATAACGGGGGCTATCACATTACCTATAGAAGCTCCAGCATTGAAAATACCTTGTGCTAATGCCCTTTGTTTTACAGGAAACCATTCGCCATTACTTTTTACAGCACCTGGCCATAATCCTGCTTCACCAAAACCAAGTAATCCACGAACTACAGATAATGAAACTATTCCTCTTGCCAAAGCATGAAGGGCTGCGGCTGCAGACCAAACAACAATAGAGACAACGAAACCGACTCTAGTTCCAATTTGATCATATAATCTACCAGACAAAAATTTACTTGCAGCATAGGTGAATAGAAAGATATTTAGCATTAAGGCATAATCGGAATTATCCATTCCTAAATCTTTACCCATTTCTGGCCATAGTAGTGCGAAAGCAGTTCTATCTATATAATTGATTACAGTTGCAATAAATATGAGGACGATAATCCACCATCTTAAACCTTTTATTTTCATATTGTTTTATTTAATTAAATAAAAATTGGTAAACCAAATTGGTTTACCAAATGTAATGAAAAATATCTTACTATCAAATTTAATTGTAATAAAATTTAAAGATCATCTAACTAAATTGAGAAATAAATTTTAACCTTATTTATAAATTATAGCAATATGAATAAAGTTCTTTAAAATGCTCTTTCATTTTTTGTTTTGCTAGTTGTGGGTTCTTATCTATAATTGCATTAAAAATAGCTTGATGATCATCTATTCCTCTTTGTGCTAAATCGTCATCACAAACATGATGTTTTTCAAATTTTATGATAATTTCTGGTGTAATGCTTAGCATAAATGTATTCATCGTACTATTACCGCTTGCTTTTGCAATTGCTAAATGAAACAACAAATCTTCTTGTACAGCGTCTTTACCATTCAAAACTTTAACGTTATAAGCATCCAATGCTTCCCTTAATTGAACTAAGTCTTCATCTGTTCTTCTTAATGCTGCCAATCTTACTGTTTTAAGTTCTAACAAAATTCTTGTTTCTACTAAAGATTTAAAATCTGGCTCATCTAATCTTAAAATATCTTCAATCATTCCATTTAAAGCAATAACACCGATATTTGCAACAAAAGTTCCACTTTGTGGAATGGATTTTAACAATCCATAAAATTCTAATTTTCGAATTGCTTCTCTAATATTACTTCTAGAAACATTAAATTTTTCAGAAAGCATTCTTTCAGAAGGCAATTTTTCTCCAGGTTCCAAGTTTTTGTAATTAATTAAATCTCTAATTCCAATTATTATTAGATTTTGAACTTTTTGATTTTCAGTTTTTGTTAGCACTTCTAAATTCATAAATTCTATTTTGTCATTTTTTGATTAACTTTTCAGGGTTAAATATAGGGTTAAATAGATTAATGTGAAACTTCTAATTTATAATACTTGACTTTTGAAAAAGAATTTTCTGCGGTCGTTGATAAATAATTACCAGATTTGAAGTAGTTCTCAAAGATACCTACTTTTTTCATGCAAATATTTTTATAAACTTCAAATTTATTAATATTTTTTTAGTAACTGATATGAAATTGAAACAATAATGTAGTTATACTTAAAAACCTATTTAATTCCAACAACCTATACTGGTTAACCAATTTTGGTTACCAAATCTAGAGAAAAAAAATAATAAATTAACGTTTTTTTTTAGTTATGTAATAAAAGTGACTAAAGCAGTTGGGTTTTGACTCAAATAGAACAGGTTCTAGAAAAAGTGGGTTTTTAGATTAAACTTTTAGACACCCCAAATTCCAACCCTCTTAACTCAGCTAAACCTCTCAGTCTTCCAATTGCTGAATATCCTGGGTTTGTTTTCTTTACCAAATCATCTAGCATTTGATGGCCATGATCGGGTCGCATTGGAATTCGTACATCTTTTCTTCCAACAGTTTTTCGTCTTCTTTCTTCAAGTATTACTTCTTTTACAATACTAAACATATCTACATCTCCTTCTAAATGATTTGCTTCATAAAAATTTCCTTTATCATCGCGTTGCGTACTTCTTAAATGTAAAAAGTGTATGCGCTCTGCAAAATTTTGAAATAGTTCCACTAAATTATTATCAGCTCTTACTCCCAATGAACCGGTGCAAAAAGTAATGCCATTTGAAATATGTGGTACATGAGAAAACAAATAATCAAAATCTTCTTTTGTACTTACTACTCTTGGCAATCCTAATATTGAATAAGGGGGGTCGTCTGGATG
>CATITK010000051.1 GCA_949545755.1 Polaribacter sejongensis
TCAACAGAATTTAAAGGAATAGCAATACTATCGGTATCGATGCTTTTATAGCTTTGTATTGTGTCTTTTCCTTCAGCCCAAACAGATAAACGCAAAACTTCTTTTAAATTTTCTCTATTCGCATTATCATAAAAGCGTAAAACCAAATTGGGTGTTATTGGATTTTGAACACAAAAGTCATCTTTTTCACAGGCGGAAATAATGAGGATTGACAAAAAAATAATTGGAAATATTTTTCTCATAAAATTAATCTTCAACTTCTACAATTTTATTGATCGCTGTTGCTAATTTAAAATCTAATTCTGTAACACCACCAGCAGCATGTGTTGTTAAAGTAATATCTAGGGTATTATAAACGTTTGTCCATTCTGGATGATGATTTAAAGCTTCGCACTCAAATGCAATCCGATTCATTGCAGACATACAATCTTTAAAATTATCAAATTCGAAATCTGTGTGTAATGCATTTTCATAAAAATCCCAATCTTGTAAAGATTCTAATTTCCTTTTTATTTCAAAATCTGTGAGTTTTTTCACTTTTAAAGTTTTTTGCTAAAATAGTTTCATTTTTAGAAATAATATGTAATTCTTTAGAAATTATGAGTTCATTTAACATTTATTAATCAAATTGTCATCAATATTTAAACCTTCGGCAAAATTGGAAGTCTAGATTTATATAAAATAATAATTTTAAATATAATTCACTTATTTTTATAACTTCAATAATCAAAAATAATTACAATGAGAGTTTTCCAAACAATTCTAATCTTAATTTTTTTTACAACCACATTATTTAGTCAACAACAAAACCCAAATATATTGCTAATTATTGCAGATGATATGGGGATTGATTCGACTCCAGGATTTGGAATTACAAGCGACTTACCAATAACACCAACATTAGATTCATTTAGAGAAAAAGGACTTTCTTTTACCAATTGTTGGTCTGCGCCACAATGTTCGCCAACACGTGCAGCAATAATGAGTGGTAAATATGGTATTAAAACAGGAGTAATGAGACCTCCTTTAATTTTAGATACGAGTCATACTTCAATATTTACTAAAATAAAAGGGCAAAGTATAACAGATTATAGTATGGGGCTTATTGGAAAATGGCATATTGGTGGTAATGATGTTAATAATTATAGTCATCCAATAGATTCTGGTGTACCTTATTATGAAGGACTTTTTACCAGTCAAGTACCAGATTATTATAGTTGGACAAAAATAAATTCTGATGGAGTTGAAGAACAAGTTGATGAATATGTAACCACACATTTAACCAATAATGCAATATCTTGGATAGGCGAACAAACAAAACCTTGGTTTTTATGGTTAGCTCATGTTGCACCACATGCACCTTTTCAAGCACCGCCAAATGGGACTTACGAAACCACGCCTACTGATACAAGAACGACTTATCTATCTATGATTGAGAATATGGATTATGAAATTAATAGGCTTTTAGAAAGTATGGATGATGAAACCCTACAAAACACCGTAATTATTTTTATTGGAGATAATGGCACACCAAGTTCAGTAAATAATTATTGGCCAGGTGGTCATACAAAATCTTCTATTTATGAAGGTGGAATTCGTGTACCAATGATAATTACAGGTAAATCTGTAGAAAGAGTAAATGAAATAGAAGCAAGTTTGGTACAAGCTACAGATTTACATGCCACAATTTTAGAATTGGCTGGAGTACAATTATTAGGAGGAACAGATAATAGTTTAAGTTTAAAACCTGCGTTGTCTTATAAAAACCAAATTTCAAAACAAATAAATTATACAGATTATGAAAGAGATGGTGTTGAGTATTGGGCAACTAGAAATGACACTTATAAATTAATTGAAGATAAAAACGGAGGCGAAGAGTTTTATAATATTATTACAGATATTAAAGAGGAAGCTAATTTAATAGGAAGCCTAACTACAGAGCAAGAAACTATAAAAAACATGTTACAGCAAGAAGCACAAACAATTAGAACAGATTGGTCTTGTAATGATGGCATTAAAAACGGAACAGAAACTACAATTGATGATTGTAATAATACTTGTGGCACTACTGATGTTTTGAGTTATGATAATATAGATTGTTGTGGTACACCATCTAACCCAAGTGTTTATTATGAGTTTTTAGAAGGAGCCGAAAGAGTAGTATATTCTAACAATTATCCAAATCATAATTTTTGCTATGTATCAGATAGAACACCAGAGCCATATTATAGAGTTTATCGGTTTGATTTAGAACCCGAATTATCTGGAGAAGTAACAAGTTTAACAAGAGATAATGGAAAGCCTGTTAACTTTTTCGGGATTGCTTTAAACGGAATATATATGATGCCTGCACCAGCTACACCTTTTATTTTTGAAAATATAACTACTGGAAAATACAATTGGGATTGGGTATTTGAACCAACTACAAATATTGGAAGTGGAAGTGATTATGTTGGTTTAGATTGCGCATCTGCACACGTAAATCCTAATTCTGGCTATCATTATCATGGAAATATGTTTGAGTATGTAAAAGGATTAAGAACAGAAATTTCTACAACAAATACAATTCCAACTGAAGTTTTACAAGTAGGTTGGGCGTCAGATGGTTTTCCAATTATATATCGTTTTGGTCCTGATAAAGAAAGCAATATCAAAGAAATGCTTCCAAGCTTTCAATTAAAAAATGGTTTAAGACCTGGAGATGGAATTAGTGCTCCTTGTGGTTCTTATTCGGGGAAATATACTAATGATTTTGAATATATAGCAGGAAAGGGAGATTTGGATGAATGTAATGGAATTGAAGCTTCAATTACCTTAACGACAGCACAAGGTGAAGAAAATTTTGAGTATTATTATGTAGTAACGCAAGATTTTCCGCAAATTTCTAGGTGTATGAAAGGAAATTTTAACGATAGTTTTATTAGTAGTGCTGGTACTTTAAGTGGTGTTGATGCAGATGGAGATGGTTTTGTTGCATCTTATGATTGTGATGATACCGATCCGAATATAAATCCTTTTGCTACAGATGATCCTACAACTAGTTTTGATGAAAGTTGTGGAGCTACATTAAGTACTCAAGATATAGAATTGAAAGATTTAGGCTATTATATAAATTCGAATCCTAATAATGGTAATTTTTCTGTAATATCTACCAATTTAGAAAAATATAAAGTTCAGTTATTTTCGATAACAGGACAACTTGTTTTTGAAAAAGAAGGGACAGGAGTTTTAGAAATTAATAATATAACAAATGCAGGAGTTTATGTTTTAAGTATTATAAGAGAAGGAAATTTTTTGGGAACAATTAAAATTGTGGTAGAATGAGGATTTTAATAGTTACTTTCTTTGCTTTATTGAGCATAAATAAAACAACTGATTTACACGAATCTATTTCTGCTACTTTTAATGTTATAAAGAGAGGGCATTTATTAATGCTTGAAATTGATTTTGATGAAGAAAACTTTATTAAGTTTGGTGAATCTAAAAGCTTGCATATTTCTAAAGAAGATTTTAGCAAATATTTACACAAAACAACTAGCTGGGAGTTTGATGGTGAAAAATTAATACCTCAAGTTTTAGATATAAAATCTGGAGAACATCATACAAAAGTGATCTGCTATTTATCTAACTATAAAGAATCTGTAAAATCTGTTACAATTAAAAATGAATTTTTATTGAATGTAAAATCTCATTCTAATATTATTATGTTAGATATTAACAACACTTTCAAAGACTATAGATTACATAAAGAAAGAAGAGAAATAAAGATAAATTATTAATAAGATAACCTTTTCAAAAACTAAA
This sequence comes from Polaribacter sejongensis, assembly GCA_949545755.1. Classification (GTDB taxonomy): domain Bacteria; phylum Bacteroidota; class Bacteroidia; order Flavobacteriales; family Flavobacteriaceae; genus Polaribacter; species Polaribacter sejongensis_A. Next base: position 3,805 of record CATITK010000051.1, read on the forward strand.
AGACTTCTCAAATAATTAAAATTGAGAAGTCTTTTTTTTATGCCTGATATATTTTTTGAATTACATTTTTTCAAACAAAACAACCGTTTCAATATGAGACGTATGAGGAAATTGATCTACCAAACTAATCTTTTTTATTTGATAACCCGCTTCACTTAACATCTCGGTATCTCTTGCTTGTGTTGCAGGGTTACAAGAAACGTACACCATTCTATCTGCATTTAAATTAATAATCTTCTGTAAGGTTTTTGGCGCAATTCCTGCTCTAGCAGGATCTAAAATAATAGTTTTTATTTTGTCTTGGTATTCTGGGTGTGCAAGTAAGAATTTCCCGACATCTGCTGCATAAAACTGTACTCCTTTAATATTATTTCTTTTGGCATTTTTTTGTGCGTCATCAATGGCAGAGGCAACAATATCTACCCCTATAATTTTTGCATTCTCACTTTTAGAAGCCACAATTTGACCAATCGTTCCAGTTCCACAAAACAAATCCATAACAACCGTATTATCTACTTTAGATTTATCTTCTAAAACATACTCCACCACTTTAGTGTATAGTTTTTCTGCACATTTTGGATTTGTTTGAAAAAAACTTTTCATGCTGATTTCAAAATTTAAACCCAACAATTCTTCTACAATTTTGTCTTTTCCATATATCAAATTAATGCTGCCGGAAGTTGCAACGGTTCTATCTCCTGTTTCGTCGTTAATTGTATGTAACAAACCGGCGAGGCGATCTCCAAAAAGATCCTTTAGAAAAGCAGCAAATTTTTGTAAATCGAAATTCTCTAATTCAGGAGAAGTTGTTACTAAATTACAGAGTAATTTGTTTGTTTTAAAAGATTTTCTCACAACAAAATATCGAAAGAAACCTGTTTTTTTTGGACCGTGCCAGGGTTCTAAACCTGTTTCTTGACAGTATTTTCTAATGTTGATTAGGTTGTCCTCCATTAGTTTGTCAAACAAACCAGAATCTTTTTCTAAATTATCACCCATCCACCAAACGCCACGTCTTTTGAAACCTAAGGTAAATTCGTCTTTGTCTCTTTTTGTCACTCTATCATACCCAATGGCAGAAAAACCATATTCCATTTTATTACGATAATGATATACATTTGGAGAGCCTATAAATTCATCAAATAAGTCTTCAATGTTTTCTACATTGCCAATTCTTTTAAATAAAGACAAGGTGCTTTCTTTCTTATATTGATGCTGTAATTCGATTGGTAATTGAATATATGGAGCTCCAGGAATGTCTTGGTAAGGAACTTCAATTTCATTTTCTGAAGGTTCTAAAACATCAATTAACTTTGCTTCCGCATACTTTTTGCTAGATTTATGTATTTGGGCTTTTACCAATTGTCCAGGTAATGTGTTCGGTACAAAAACCACAAAACTTCCTTCTTCAGATTTTATTCGTGCGATTCCTTTTCCTCCAAAAGCGTAATCCTCAATTTTTAATTCTAAAACTTGATTCTTCTTTACAAATTTATTTCTTTCTTTACGTGGCATTGTTAATTGTTTATGGGGTGCAAAATTAGCAAAAGATATGGGTTTTTGACATAAAAAAGACCACTCTTTTGAGTAGCCTTTTTTATAGAAGTAGCACTTTATTTATTCTTCAACTTCTTTTCTCGCTTGTTTAACCATTTTTTCATTTGCTACGATAGCAAATTCTACACGTCTGTTTTTACTTCTTCCTTCTATTGTCTCATTTGAAGAAATAGGATCCTTAATGCCTAGACCCTTGGTGTCAATTTTAGCAACATGAATTCCATTTTCTATTAAATATTTTTTTACTGAATTAGCTCTTTCTGCTGAAAGGACTTGATTGTATTCAACTTTCCCTTTATTATCAGTGTACCCGTAAATAATGATATTGGTGTCTTCATAATTATTAAAAACAGGAATTAACTTCTCTAAATTTATTTTTGCTATCGAAGATAACGTAGACTTATTCGTGTCAAATCTCACCGCATTTTCACCTAACGTTAACATAATCCCTTCTCCAACTCTTTCAACTTTAGCACCAGGTAAAGCTTCTTTAATTTCACGGGCTTCTTTGTCCATTTTTTTCCCGATAACTCCACCAGTAACTCCACCAATAATACCACCTAAGATAGCGCCTAATTCAGAATTGTTTTTACTCCCCACATTGTTTCCAATTACGGCACCTAAAAACACGCCTGCAGCGGTACCTATAGTTGCTCCTTTCTGAGTATTGCTTGCGTTTTTAATAGCTTCGCATGAGGTTAGTATACCTATTGATAAAAGAAGCACCGATAAATTAAAAGTTATTGTTTTTTTCATTTTTTTTTGAATTATTATTTCCTTTGAAAAGAGTATGTAATATTTTTTGATTGCCCTGCAACACTAATTTTGTCAACTAAATCGAAACTTGTTTCTGTTAGGTTTTTTAGACTTAAAACAAAACCATTGTTAACTTCTTTAGCTTTGTAGTTGTTAATGAACTTAAAAACAAAGTTTTTATCTTTATTAATGTACCAGGTAATTGGTGAGCTATACTCTTTACAAGTAGTGTTAAGGGTATTAATTTTCATTTCACCTTTGTTGTTATTAGAGATAAAACTCCAATCACTACCAATAAAACATTTAGAATCTCCTAAGTTAAAAGAAGTAACTTTTAAATAATCTGATCCGGGGAAACTTACTGAAGAAATTGTAAAATTCCCTTTTAACATTTGTTCTGTTTTGTTGTCTAATTTGGTATTAATAATTGAGGTGGATTTACATCCAACAGCTATTATTAAAATAAAGAGAATACCTATTTTTTTTTTCATTTTTTTTTACAAATTTAATGAAACTAGAGAATATATTAAATTCGTTAGTGTTATTTTTTTTAATAATTGTAGAGTTGGTCAAAATTGAGTGTTTTGAAGGTCACTAAATTGTAATAGGTGATAATACATGACACAACAATTTGGGGCGGAATTTCCTAAAGGCCCGTGTTAAAAATTGTTATTAATTCACTACTTTTGTTCAACTTCGGGGGTGATTTCTTTCCCACGCTGAATTTTTAGTACTCGCTGAAAAGATAAAGGTAGAACAGGAAAGGTTATTTAATTATAAACATTTTAAATAAAAACAATGACTGTTTTAGAAAAGCTGACTTCGCAAAAAGCAATCGAATTAGAGAATAAATATGGTGCACACAATTACCATCCACTTCCTGTAGTTATAAATAGGGGTGAAGGTGTTTATGTTTGGGATGCAGAAGGAAAAAAATATTATGATTTTTTGTCGGCATACTCTGCTGTAAATCAAGGGCATTGTCATCCAAAGATTGTGGATGCAATGGTGCAACAAGCAAAAACCTTAACATTGACTTCCCGTGCATTTTATAATGACATGCTTGGTAAATATGAAAAATATGCGACTCAACTCTTTGGTTTCGATAAATTGTTACCAATGAATACAGGAGCAGAAGCTGTTGAGACTGCTTTAAAACTAGCCAGAAAATGGGCATATGAAGTAAAAGGAATTGATGAAAATAAAGCTGAAATTATTGTTTGTGAAAATAATTTTCATGGTAGAACAACCACCATTATTTCTTTTTCAAATGATCCTGTTGCAAGAAAGAATTTTGGACCTTACACAAACGGGTTTCTGAAAATTGAATATAATAATATACGCGCCTTACAAAAAGCGCTAGAAAGCAGTAAAAATATTGCTGCATTTTTAGTAGAACCAATCCAAGGTGAAGCAGGAGTGTATGTTCCTAGTGAAGGATATTTAGCGGCTGCAAAAGAACTGTGTGTAAAGCATAATGTGCTGTTTATTGCCGATGAAGTTCAAACAGGAATTGCAAGAACAGGACGTTTGTTGGCAACTTGTGGAAACTGTTCTTGTGTAGATAA
>CATITK010000052.1 GCA_949545755.1 Polaribacter sejongensis
CTGAGTTCATTGGAATTGTTAATTATGCTATTATGGCATTAATTCAGATTGAAAACGGCGTTGTTGAAAATCCTGATTTAAACACAGCACAAGCAACCATTTTATACGATAAGCATAGTGAAATTACCAAAGAATTGATGCTAAATAAAAATCATGATTATGGGGAAGCTTGGAGAGAAATGCGTGTTTCTAGTTTAACAGATTTAATTTTACAAAAATTATTGCGGGTAAAACAAATTGAGGATAACAAAGGGAAAACGATTGTTTCAGAAGGGATAGACGCAAATTATCAAGACATGATTAATTATGCGGTTTTTGCGATGATTCACTTGGAGGGTTCGTAAAGTTCTGAAGCTGCAATGCTAGTAAAGTGGCAGCATTACAAATTATTTGTCATTGTGATAAGTTTTTTAATTTTAAGTTCAAATAAATAGTGATACGATATGAAAATACTAGTCCAATTCTTTAGAATAGTAGTAGGTGCTTTGTTTATTTTTTCAGGCTTTGTGAAATTGGTAGACCCAATAGGATCTCAATATAAGTTTCAAGAATATTTTTCTGAATCAGTTTTAAATATGGAGTTTTTAATTCCGTATGCATTGCCCTTTGCAATTGTTTTAATTGTTGCAGAAATCCTTTTAGGTGTCATGATTTTAATTGGCTATAAATCCAAATTTACTATTTGGAGCTTGTTAGTTCTAACCCTAGTTTTTTTATTTTTAACATGGTATTCTGCCTATTACAACAAAGTAACAGACTGTGGTTGTTTTGGGGATGCCATAAAATTGACTCCTTGGGATACCTTCTATAAAAATGTTATTTTAATAGCGTTCATCTTTGTTTTATTGATAAAAGTAAAATTAATTAAACCTATTTTTAAAGGGAAAATCCCAAAAGTAATTACTTTTTTATCATTGGCTGTATTCTTATATATTGTACAACACGTTTTAACCCACCTGCCTTTAATAGATTTTAGAGCTTATGCCATAGGTAAAAACCTTCCTGAAGGAATGATTTTTCCAAAAGATGGAAGCATCCCTCCTGTGCACGATTTTATGCTAGAAGATGCACAAGCAGATTTAGCACCCCAATTATTGAAAAAGGAAAAAGTACTCCTTGTTATTATTTATAATTTAGATAAGGTAGCAGCAAACGGATTTCCTAAAATTAAAGGAATTACAACAAAAGCAATTGAAAAAGGATATACTGTATATGGAGTTTCTGCTTCTTTTTCAGAGGATCTACTTCTTGCAAAAGAAAAACACAATTTACCTTTCGACTTTTTATTTTGTGATGAGACGACTCTAAAAACAATGATTAGAGCAAACCCTGGAGTTATTATTTTAGAGAAAGGAACTGTGATTCAAAAGAAAAATTGGATCGATGCAGATGAGTTAGAATTGTAAAACAACTTAAACTCAGTAGCTATTTTTTACTCCGATGCTGTTCTACATCCGCAAGAGTACTTCCTTTTTCATTTTTAAAAAACAAATGTTTTGGACTTCCAATAATTTGAGAAGTGTAAATGCCAGAATGCCCAGAGAACAAATAAGAGCTTGTACAGGCTAAGGCAATAAAAACACCAGATTCTATTCCAAACAATTCAATACCCATGATGGTACAAGCAATTGGAGTATTGGTTGCTCCTGCAAAAACTGCTACAAAGCCCATTCCTGCTAATAACCCCATGGGTAGAGGGATTATCCAAATTAATGCATTTCCCAGTGTCGCCCCGATGAAAAATAATGGGGTGACTTCTCCTCCTTTAAACCCAGCACCTAATGTGAAAGACGTGAACAATAATTTCAAGAAAAAGTCATAAGAACTCAAATCAATATTAAAGGCATCCACAATTGTTGGTACCCCCAATCCTATATACTTTGTGGTACCCATCAAATAGACAATCGCCGCTAAAACTACCCCACCAATTAGGGGACGAAGTGGAGGGTACGAAATATATTTTTTAAATAAATTCCCCCAGAAATGGGTCGATTTTGAAAACAGCATACTTACCAGTCCAAATATCATACCTGCCAATAAAGACCATAAAACAGTTGCTGGTGTTATTGCTGTAATCGCAGCAATTGTATAGTGCGTATGATGAGCGATATCCCAAAGATTACAAAAATAGTTTGCAAAAACAGCCGCTAAAAAACTAGGGAGCATCGCATTAAATTTTATTCTTCCTATTACCATTACTTCCAATGCAAAAATAGCACCTGCTAAAGGGGTTCCAAAAACAGATGAAAAACCTGCGCTGATTCCCGCAACTAATATAATTTTCCGATCTAAATTAGAGAGCTTAAAAATTTTAGTAAACTGATCTGCAATTGCACCACCTATTTGTAAAGCAGTTCCTTCTCGCCCCGCAGATCCACCAAATAAATGGGTAAGAATGGTTCCTAAAAAGACCAAAGGAGCCATTTTGAAGGGAATTATTTTTTGAGGAGAATGATATTCATCGAGCAATAAATTGTTTCCTTTGACCACACTTTCTCCGTAATAATGATAAGACAAGCCAATAACAAGCCCCGCAATTGGAAGCAGTGCAATAACCCACACATTGGCTTCTCTATAATTTGTTGCCCATTCTAAAGTCCATAAAAAAACAGCAGATGCACTCCCTGTAAATGCGCCAATGAGCAAACAAATACCACTCCATTTTAAAATAAAAAGTAGCGAAAAGCTTTGCTCAAACGAACGAAATATTTTTTTAATTTTATTCATAATATTTTAAACCCTCCTAAATTTAAACCCTTAAATAAGTATTTTAATTGCTTTTCAGCGCAAAAATAAACAAATAAAAACTAAGATATTCTTTCTGTTAGAAAACCAATTGTGTGTCAGAAATTTCAGTATGAATACAAAGTAAAAGTTTGATAAATATCTAATTAGAGCACTTTCAATTTATTACATTAAAATAGTGCGTAGAAACTTTGTTAGATTTCTTTTGAATGTTAACTTTGGCATTTTGTAAAGAAACCCAGTTTATAGAATTTTAGGAAATGGATATATTGTTAAATGTTATAGGAAATAAAAAGATTCATGAGAAAATAACCATCTCTGGTTCTAAAAGTGAATCGAATAGGTTGTTAATTCTTCAAAATCTATTTCCAGAAATTACCATCGAAAATTTATCAGATTCTGATGATTCTGTGCACATGCAACATGCGCTTTCTACAGCCAAAGAAACCGTAGATATTGCTCATGCAGGAACTGCAATGCGTTTTTTAACTTCCTATTTTGCTGCAAAAGAAGGCAGAGAAGTCGTTTTAACAGGTTCTGAAAGAATGCAAAACAGACCTATTGAAATCTTGGTAAATGCATTAAAAGATATTGGGGCAACTATTTCTTATGAAGCGAAAGAAGGCTATCCGCCAATTAGAATTAAGGGAACTAAAATCACAAAAAACAAAGTTGAAATTAACGGAAACGTAAGCAGTCAATATATTTCTTCATTGTTATTGATTGCCTCAAAATTAGCGAACGGTTTAGAAATTGAATTGATTGGAAAAATCACTTCGGTTCCTTATATTAAGATGACTTTGAGTTTGTTGAATCAACTAGGAATAGAAACTAGTTTTGAAGGAAATTCTATTCAAGTTACACCTAAAAAGTCAATAACGAAACAAACGGTAGTTGTTGAATCTGATTGGTCTTCTGCGAGTTATTTTTATGCTATTATTGCTTCGTCAGATATGGGTTCTGAAATTGAACTATCTGCGTATAAAAAAGAAAGTTTACAAGGAGATTCTTGTTTGGCAGAAATCTACCAACATTTTGGAGTAACAACTATTTTCGGTGAGAATTTTATCACCTTAAGAAAAGAGCGTGCAACTAAAAAAGAAACGTTAGAAATTGATTTGAAAAACGCACCAGATATTGCGCAGACAATTGCTGTAACTTGTTTTTCAGAAAATATTGCCTGTAATTTAGTGGGGCTTCATACCTTAAAAATTAAAGAAACAGACAGACTGGAAGCACTCAAAGAAGAATTGACAAATTTAGGCGCTAATATTTCTGTGACAGACAAGAGTTTACACTTAAAAATCTCTTCGAAAATAAATTCAAATGTTGCTATAAAAACGTATAAAGATCATAGAATGGCAATGGCTTTTGCTCCTTTGGCATTGAAAGTTCCCATTAAAATTTTAGAAGCAGAAGTGGTAACAAAGTCGTATCAAAAATTTTGGGATGACATGCAGCAAATTGGCATTAAAATAGATAAAGTGTAAATAAACAGTCAAACACTTGACAACGCCTATTCCGATATCGTATATTTGCCGTCTTATACCCAAAAATATATGAAATTATCGCATTTTGAATTTGAATTACCTGAAGAGTTATTAGTTCAATATCCTACAGAACATAGAGACGAATCTCGTTTAATGGTTTTGAACAGAAAAGAAGGTACCATAGAACATAAGGTTTTTAAAGACGTTATAAATTACTTCGATGAAGGGGATGTTATGATGTTAAATAATACCAAAGTTTTTCCTGCAAGAATGTTTGGTAACAAAGAAAAAACAGGTGCTAGAATAGAGGTTTTTTTATTAAGAGAATTAAATGCTGAAAATAGATTATGGGATGTTTTAGTAGATCCTGCTAGAAAAATCAGAATAGGTAATAAATTGTTTTTTGGTGAAGATGATAGTCTCGTCGCTGAGGTTATTGATAATACAACCTCCAGAGGAAGAACTTTACGTTTCTTATTTGAAGGTTCTTATGAAGAATTTAGAGCAAAATTATTACAATTAGGTCAAACTCCACTACCAAAAGGTATTGGTAGAGAGGTAGAAGCTTTAGATGATGAACGATACCAAACTATTTTTGCAAAACATGAAGGAGCTGTAGCAGCACCCAGTGCTGGTTTACACTTTTCTAAACATTTAATTAAGCGTCTAGAAATTAAAGGAATTGAGTTTGCAGAAACGACATTACATGTTGGTTTAGGTACATTTAGTCCTGTAGAGGTTGAAGATTTATCAAAGCATAAAATGGATTCTGAGCAAATTGTTATTTCAGATGCAACTGCAGCTAAAATTAACATCGCAAAAAAAGAGAAAAGAAGAGTTTGTGCTGTTGGTACAACGGTAATGAGAACCATAGAATCTTCAGTTTCATCTAAAGGAGAATTGAATGGGTTTACAGGTTGGACAAATAAATTTATTTTTCCTCCGCATGATTTTAGTATTGCAACTGCAATGATTACCAACTTTCACACACCTAAATCTACCTTATTAATGCAAGCAGCTGCATTTGGGGGTTATGATTTTGTAATGGAAGCATACCAAATAGCAATAAAAGAAAAATATAGGTTTTCTACGTATGGAGATGCTATGTTAATTATATAATTTTTAATTGAGAGATTGAAATATTAAACCATTTACGAATTGAAATATTAAAAGATTAAATGAAACTGGTTCTTAACTTTAAGTGCCAGTTTTTTTGTGAATTATTTTTCACTAAGTTTCTTTTTAATCTTTCAGTTTTTAATAGTTTTTTAATCTTTAATAATTTTCTATTTTGGATAAAAAGAAAGACATAAGAGCCTTAACTAAAGAACAATTACGTGATTTTTTTGTAGAAAATGGCGATAAATCTTTTAGAGGAAATCAAGTTTATGAGTGGCTTTGGAGTAAGTCTTTGCATACTTTTGAAGCGATGACAAACATTTCTAAAGAAACTAGAGAAATGTTAGAAGCAAACTTTGTAATCAATCATATCAAAGTAGATTCTATGCAAAAAAGTAAGGATGGAACTATAAAAAATGGAATTAAATTACACGATGGTTTTGTGGTTGAATCGGTTTTAATACCCACAGAAAAAAGAACAACAGCTTGTGTTTCTAGTCAAGTTGGTTGTAGTTTAGATTGTTTATTCTGTGCAACTTCACGTTTAAAAAGAATGCGTAATTTAAATCCTGATGAAATTTACGATCAAGTTGTTGTGATAGACAAACAAAGTAGATTGTATCATCAAAAAAAATTGACAAACATCGTTTTTATGGGAATGGGAGAACCCTTAATGAACTATAAAAACGTGATGAAATCTATAGAAATGATTACCTCTCCAGAGGGTTTAGGGATGTCTTCAAAAAGAATTACCGTCTCTACTTCTGGCGTGCCAAAAATGATAAAAATGATGGCAGATGAAGAAGTTAAATTCAATTTAGCGGTTTCTTTACACTCTGCTATAGATGAAGTTAGGACTTCAATAATGCCATTTAACACAACGTTTCCCTTAAAAGATTTACGCGAATCTTTGGAGTATTGGTACCAAAAAACCCAACGAGAAATTACTTACGAATACATTGTTTGGAAAGGAATTAACGACCAAAAAGAAGACATAAAAGCTTTAGTCAATTTCTGTAAAGCGGTGCCTTGTAAAGTGAATTTAATAGAATACAATCCTATTGATGACGGCGAGTTTCAACAAGCAAGTTCGGCAGCAATCAATAATTATATTTCTAACTTAGAAATGCATGACATTACTGTAAACGTAAGAAGAAGTAGAGGTAAAGATATTGATGCTGCTTGTGGGCAATTGGCAAATAAAGCTTAAAAAAACTCAAATTTCACTGATTTTCAACTTCTTTTAAATCAATGACTTCTTATTTATATTTAGTATTTTTGTAGTAAATGAATCTAGTAGAACAAATTAAACTTCCCATTTTAACTGAGATGGAACTTTTTGAAAAAAAGTTCAAGGATGCCATGTTGTCTAAGGTTCCGCTTTTAAACAGAATTACTTATTATATAGTGCGTAGGAAAGGAAAACAAATGCGACCAATGTTTGTTTTTTTAGTCGCAAAGATGGTTTCTAATGGTGGTTTTGATGAGCGGACTTACAGAGGCGCTTCTGTTGTTGAGTTAATTCATACAGCAACTTTAGTCCATGATGATGTTGTCGACGAAAGCAACAGGCGTAGAGGTTTTTTCTCTGTAAATGCACTGTGGAAAAACAAAATTGCTGTTTTAGTGGGTGATTTTTTATTATCAAAAGGACTCTTATTATCTATTGATAATAATGACTTTGATTTGTTGAAATTAATTTCCATAGCCGTTCGCGAAATGAGTGAAGGTGAATTATTGCAAATAGAAAAAGCTAGGAAATTAGATATTACAGAGGCTGTTTATTTTGATATTATTAGAAAAAAAACCGCAACATTAATTGCTGCTTGTTGTGGTATTGGAGCTGCTTCTGTTGGTGCAAACCAAGATTGTATTCGGAAAATGAGAAAATTTGGAGAATATATTGGTGTTGCCTTTCAAATTAAAGATGATTTATTTGATTATTCTGATGCCAAAATAGGAAAACCAACGGGTATCGATATTAAAGAACAAAAAATGACGTTGCCCTTAATTCATACTTTAAATACATGTACTAAAAAAGAGAAATCTTGGTTGATTAATTCTATAAAAAAACACAATAAAGAAAAAAAACGTGTAAAAGAAGTCATTGCTTTTGTAAAAGAAAATGGTGGAATAGCATACACAACGACCAAGATGAATGATTACAAAAACAAGGCTTTGGCAATTCTTAAAGATTTTCCAGCATCTGAATATAAAAGCTCTTTGGTTACAATGATTGATTATGTTGTGGAACGAAAGATTTAGTTTAAAAAGACAATTAAAAAACCAATAATACTAATACTTAAACATAAAGGAGAAAATAATTTGCTATCCCATTTTGCAAATAGTGTGGTTTTTATACTTTTAAAAAAACCAACATATTTAAAATCTCCAATTGCTCTCAGTAAAAAAAGACTAGGAATTATCCATAAAAAAAAGTGACTCCATTTTGGTGGTTTGTATCCTATTGCATTCACTTGTAATAAATAAAAACAAGCCAAAGTAATAAGAATTAAACCAACTATTATCGAGTCAAAATTTTTAGGGTTAAAAACCCTATCTCCGTTTTCTTTTGTTGGTATTGCCTCTTTAAAACCCCATTTATTACCCATTGCCCAATTTAAGTGTATGAGGCTAAGTAATAAGAATATAATTGAAAGTACTATTGATAGTAGGATAGTAGTCATTTTTATAACTTATTTTTATTTTTTAAAAGAAAAAAAACGCCATAACGAGTAAAGGAAAAAGAAAAAAGATTTCACTTAAAGCACACCAAAACAAAAAAGAAAACCAATTTACTTTTTTTGTTTTGTTTCTCTTAATTCGTTTTTTTAATTCTGAAACGGACATTTTTAAAAGTGTTAATTTCTTTATTTTTAAATCGATAATACCTCTTGAGTTTATTCCGTTCAGATATCCTTTTAAAACCTCTTTAGGGTACATAAACAAAGAAAAACCCATTGCCCACAAACTCATCATTCCTATTGGTAAATGCTTCCATATTTTTGTACCTATTTCCCACCCAGCAATAAATGCTTCGCCTTTCCAGCTAGTGTTACAGTTGTACAAGACATGCTGAATGTCATGAATATGGATTACTTCTTTTCTAAATTTAGAATTGGGTAATTTTAAAGTGAAGAGTTTAAATTTTAGTTCAAAAAAAGCATCGTTTTTACCACCATCTTCTTTAAAATTATTTTTTTTATAAAATTCTTGAAGTGATTCTGAAATTGTCATAAATTTATAAATTATGATACAAAGATATTTTACAAATTGTAAATTATTCTTGACATTTATCAAGAAATAAGACGGTACTAAATGAGTTTCAAACGGAGTATCAATCAGTTTAAATTTTATTTGGTATTACCTCGAATTCTACTTAAAGTTTCCGGAGTAATACTTAAAAATGAAGCAATGTGTTTGGAAGCTACTCGTTGAAATAAGTAGGGTTTCTTTGCGAACAAAGTTTCGTAACGTTCTTGCGCAGAATGTAATTGTAAATCATCTATTCTTTCAACTAAATCCATATAAATTTGCTGTAAAAATAAACGTCCAAAACGTTCGTATTTAGGGTTAGATTCAAATACGTTTTGTAAATCTGAATGTGAAATTTTTAAAACCTCTACATCTTCTAAAGTTTCAATATTATATTTGCTTTTTTTTTGCTGAATAAAACTATCTATACTAGTAATTGTTTCTTGTTCAGCAGCAAAGTGACAAGTAATGTCTTTATCCTCTTTATAATAAAAAACGCGAGCAATTCCAGAAGTTATAATGTACATGTTATTACAAATTTTACCAGCTTCGTGTAAAATAGCATGTTTTGGAAATTTTTCAAAACTCATAATATTTTCAAACACATTTGCTAATTCTGGATTTTCTAATAATAAAGAAGCGTTTTGTTCAAAGAAAGAATTCATTTTTTAAATCTTTAAAAGTTCATCAACAAAATCTCTAGAATTAGAGAGTCTTGGTATTTTGTTCTGACCTCCCAATTTATTTTTTTTCTTAAGCCATTCGTAGAAAAAACCTTTACGAACACTATGGATTTTAGGAAGCATTAGCGTCATGTTTTTATAGCGTTTAGCTTCGTAATCTGAGTTAATCGCTTTTAATGTATTGTCTAAAATTATAGTGAAAAAAGACAAGCTTTCTGGGGCTTCTACAAACTCAATAATCCATTCATGGCCGCCACTTTTTGTGCCGTCCATAAAAATAGGGGCAACCGTATATTCTTTAATGATCGCGTTGGTTTTTTCACAAGCCATTTTCAAGCCTTCTTCCGCATTCTCAATAATTAACTCTTCACCAAAAGCGTTGATAAAATGTTTTGTACGTCCCGTGATTTTAATTCTATAGGGATCTGTTGCTGTAAACTTAACGGTGTCACCAATTAGATAACGCCATAAACCACTATTTGTAGTTATTAGAATCGCATAATTAATTTCTTTTTTTACTTCAGACAGTGGTATTGTTTTTGAATTTTCACCCTCATATTTATCCATAGGAATGAACTCATAGAAAATTCCATAGTCCAACATCAATAACAACTCTTTTGAGTTATTTCGATCTTGAATTGCAAAAAAACCTTCAGAAGCATTGTAGGTTTCATAGTATTTAAAATTAGTTTTTGGTATAATTTTTTGATACTGTGCTCTGTATGGATTGAAGTTTACACCCCCATGAAAATAGACTTCTAAATTTGGCCAGACTTCTAGAATATTTTCTTTGCCTGTTTTCTCCAAAATACGATTCAATAAGACCAACATCCAACTGGGTACGCCTGCTAAACTTGTAATATTTTCAGTAATGGTTTCATCGATAATAGCATCCATTTTAGTTTCCCAATCGCTCATTAGCGCAACTTCCTGACTTGGGGCGGAACTAAAATCTGCCCAAAAAGGCATATTTTCTATAATAATGGCAGACAAGTCTCCAAAATGAGAGCCATTCTCATGATACACTTCAGAGCTTCCTCCTAACCGCAAACCTTTACCCGTAAAAAGCTGAGTATCCTTGTTATTGTTAATATATAAACACAACATGTCTTTGCCTGCTTTCATGTGACAATACCTTAAAGCTTCCTCAGAAACAGGTATAAATTTACTTTTTGCATTGGTAGTTCCACTAGATTTTGCAAACCATTTTATCTCTGTTGGCCAAAATAAATTTTGTGCCCCATTTCTACAACGTTCTATTAAAGGCTCAAAAGTTTCGTATTCCTGAATAGGAACATTTTCCGAAAATTCCGCATAATTGTTGATAGATGAAAATCTTTTTTTGATACCAAATTCTGTGTTTTTAGCAGTCTTTAAAAGATGCAAAAGCAATTCCTCTTGAACATCTACAGGATATTTTAAAAACAAGGCTATCTGATGCTTTCGTTTTTTTAAAAACCAAGAAATTATAGAATTGATAATTTGAAACGCCATAGAAATTCGTAAGTTTGTTTCATTCGATTTTTACATCGAAAATACTTTTATAAACCAAGACTAAAAGTAGTAAAATATTTCATATGAACTATCAAGGAGTTTTAAAAAAAATGTTAACTGAAAATGGGAAGGAAATTCAGTATTATTTAGATATGAAAACTGATTTTATAAACATGAATCAGTTATTGAATAAAGAAATAGCAATTAGTTTTATTACCTATGAATGTTTAAATTGTCATTTAGAAAAACAAATTTATCGACAAGGTTTTTGTAAATCTTGTTTTTTTGATACGCCAAATGCTGGCGATTGGATTCTGCGTCCTGAATTAAGTAAAGCCCATTTAGGCATAGAAGATAGAGATCTGACTTACGAAAAATCAGTACAATTGAAACCACATATTGTGTATTTGGCGAATTCTAGCAATGTGAAAGTTGGGGTAACAAGAAAGCAGCAAGTGCCTACGCGTTGGATAGATCAAGGAGCGCACGAAGCAATCGAAATTGTAGAAGCCCCTAATCGTTATTTAGCAGGAATTACAGAAGTCGCCTTAAAAGCACATGTTGCGGATAAAACCAATTGGCGCAAAATGTTAAAGAATGATTTTGAAGAGGCAAATTTACAAACATGGAGAGACAAGCTTAAAGAGTTTATTCCTGAGGAAGCAGCAGCATATTTTATTGAAAATAATACGGAAACTAAGATTAACTTTCCCGTTAAAAAATACCCTGAAAAACCAAAAAGTTTGAACCTGATAAAAACACCTAATTATACTGGAACGTTAGTGGGAATAAAAGGGCAGTATTTAATTTTTGAAGACGAAACTGTTTTTAATGTAAGATCCAATGAAGGTTTGGTAGTGAAAATTCAGATCTAATGATGAATTGAGTTATATACAAATTCGATTAAAAACAAAAAAATTATGCCAATAATTAAACCCTTAAAAGGTAAACATCCACAAATACCAGCAGATTGTTATATCGCAGAAAACGCAACTATTGTTGGGGAGGTTTCACTAGGAAAAGAATGTAGTATTTGGTTCAATGCAGTAATTCGTGGCGATGTACATTTTATAAAAATTGGCAATAAAGTCAACATTCAAGACGGTGCTGTCATCCATGCAACCTATCAAAAATCGCCAACAACAATCGGTAATAATGTTTCAATTGGGCACAATGCAATCGTACATGGTTGCACAATTCACGATAATGTTTTAGTAGGTATGGGAGCTATTATTATGGACGATTGTGTGGTTGAGTCCAATTCAATTATTGCTGCAGGAGCAGTGGTAACTAAGAATACAAAAGTAGCAAGTGGTAGTATTTATGCTGGAGTTCCTGCCAAAAAAGTAAAAGATATTTCCCAAGAATTAATTTCTGGAGAGATCAATAGAATTGCGACCAATTATTTAGAATATTCAAGTTGGTTTAAAGAATAAAAAATTGGGACTGATTTTCTTTTAAAATGAGATTAAAACTTGGGCGTTCCATAAAGGTCGGGCTTTCCACTGTATCTTTTTTCATGTCATTTCAAAGAATCTTTTTCACTTTCTGTGGTAATCTTAATATTAACCAAAACGCTACTTCGTTTAAAAAAAGGATGCCGTTTCAATCCCTAACGCAAATACAAGTTCATAAATGACACCAATTTAAAATAAGAAATTGGATTTTTAAACAACGAACAAAAAAATCAACCGAGACTATTTACTCGCCTGAATTTCTTTACCTTTCCTCATCATCTTCTTTTTCAAAGCCATTTTCATTCTTCTTTTTTGTATTTCTTCAAACCGCTCATATTGCTTTTCATCCAAAATGTTTTTCATCTTGCTCTTTATCAATATCAAACCGTCTAACTGCTTTATTTTCATTTCGTAAATCTCATCAGCAGAAGGTCTTTCTTTAGCTTTTTTGGCTGCTTTTCTCTTTTTTATAGCCATTTTTCTCTCCGTTATCTTAGCCATTAAAATTGGTTTGATATCATTTTGTTGTTTTTCAGATAAATCCAAAGCCAAGGTCATTTTTTTTACTGCTAAAGTTGTCTGTTGTTCAATCGTTAATTTTGACGCTCTTTTAGCTTTCTTATTTTGCCCTTGTGTTGAAAATGTAAAAGCGAATACAAGTACGAATAGTGTGATTACTTTTTTCATCATTTTTTTTATTTTTATGATACATCTATGACAATGAAAAAAAGAAAAGGTTTAAATTTGTTTTTTTACAAACACATTTTTAACAAAGTAAATATGAAATTTTTTTTGTGGTTCCTTTTATTGATGCCAATGTTTACCGTTGCTCAAGATAGTATTCCTGTAGACATAAGTAATCCGCATGCGGCCGTTTTTACACATTTACATTTTTTACAAACAGACTCTTATGAGCCTAAAAAAGCAGCAAAAACAATTTTAGGACTTTCAGAAGATGAAGCAATTAAAAAAGCCTTAAAAATAAAACAAGTATTAGATGGTAAAGGTTTGTATGTAGATGTAAATAAAATACCAACAAATCCAAATTATAAAGATACTATTGGTTATTCTTCCTACTTCAGATATGTATTATTTCCTCAGAGAATGCCTCAAATTTATTTAGAAAAAATTGAAAATAATTGGTATTATTCCTCTGAAACAGTCTCGAAAATTGAAAATTTGTACAAAGAAGTCTATCCATGGTATGTTCAGAAAACACAAAGTTTAATTCCTATTTCAGGTCATAAAAAAATATTCGGACTAGAATTATGGCAATTTATAGGTTTTTTATTCATGCTCGTTTTGGCGTATTTTATCTTTTTAATTGTAAAGAGAATTGTTTTTTCTCTATTACGAAAGATCCAACATCAAATTACAAAAAACACCAACTTAGAAGTAAATAAAATACTAAAAAAATTAGCACACCCTATCAGTTTGTTAGTAAGTGTCGCATTTGTAAATAAAATTTTTCCCTCCCTACAATTCGGTTTAGATATTAATACCTGGGTACTTTTGTTGTTACATATTGCCGAAACAATCTTTTGGATTTATGTTTTCTTGAAGTTAGTGCAAGTCGTCATGTTTATCTACGGAGAATTTGCCCAAAAAACCCATGGAAGATTAGACGATCAGTTAGTCCCTATTTTAGATAGTTTCTTTACGGGGTTAGTTATTGTCTTTGGAGTTTTTAAATTGTTGGTTCTTTTTGGAGTAGATGCTACGACCATATTAGCTGGTGCAACAATTGGAGGTTTGGCAGTAGCCTTAGCTTCCCAAGATACCGTGAAAAATTTGATAGGAACTATTATGATTTTTCTTGACAAACCTTTTCATATTGAAGATTGGATTGAAGCAGGAGAAGTAGTGGGTACCGTAGAAAAAGTTGGTTTTAGATCGACAAGTGTTCGTGCGGCAGATACTTCAGTATACCAAATACCGAATAGTAAATTGTCTGAAATTGTAATCAATAATAAAGGGTTGCGTTTGTTTAGACGATATAATACGAATTTAGGTCTTCGCTATGATACACCACCAGAATTGATTGAAGCTTTTGTAAAAGGCGTTCGAGAATTGATCATTGCACATCCAGAAACACGTTCAGATTCTTTTAATGTAGAATTTACAGGTTTTGGAGATTCTGCGTTGTTAATTATGATCAATGTATATTTTAAAAGTTTAGCTTGGGGTATAGAACAATCTTCTAAACACCGATTGCACATTTCAATTGTAAAATTAGCAAAAGAATTAGGCGTAGATTTTGCATTTCCATCCACAACGGTTACGATTGAACAATTTCCAGAAAAGGAAGGGATAAGTCTCAAATATGATATTAATAGAGAAAGAACGGATGCAGTTGTTGCAAAGATTGTAAGTGATTTTAATAAGGAAAGCTGATTTAGCGAAGCCTTTTCTTTAAAAGGTGTTTCACTAATTAGGAACTGCTTTTTGCTTCTTTAATAATTTCTCTCACTGCAATTGCATAAGCTTTAGCATTTCCTGCCTTTTTAATTTTTTTATATGTCTTCTGAGGATTTGAAAAACTTTGAGAAAAGTATTCCCAAAAGCCAAGCATTTTCATTTTAATAGGGGTGGGGCCAGAAAGCGCCGCATCATATTCTTCAAAAATACGATCGTGAAATTCATTGAAGATATCGAATCTGTTTTTTGGGTATTCATCAGTGTTATTTTTAAGCATACTTGGTAAGAAAGGATCTGCAATTAAACCGCGTCCAATCATCCAGTGATCGATGCTTGGAAAGCGTTCTTGTAATTTTTTAAATGTAGCAACAGAAGTAATATCTCCATTATAATACATTTTGTGTTTACTATTATCCAAACACTTTTGGAATGCTTCTAAATTGGTTCCTCCTTTGTATAACTGTTTGCCAATTCTAGCATGAATTGCAATATTCTTTAAAGGATAGCTATCTAGAATTGGCAAAACATCCAAGATTTCTTCAGGAGCTTCATAGCCCATTCTCATCTTCATTGAAACAAGAATGTCAGATTCATTATGCACTCGATGAAGAATGTTATTTATTTTTTCCGCATCGCTAATCAACCCAGAACCCATCCCTCGTTTGGTAACCATTGGATACGGACAGCCCAAATTCCAGTTCAATTCTTTGTAGCCCAATTCTTGTACATATTTTGAAACGAATAGAAATTCTTCTGCATCATTGGTGATAATTTGAGGAATTACTTCTAGG
Source organism: Polaribacter sejongensis (assembly GCA_949545755.1). GTDB lineage: Bacteria > Bacteroidota > Bacteroidia > Flavobacteriales > Flavobacteriaceae > Polaribacter > Polaribacter sejongensis_A. The sequence goes on from CATITK010000052.1 coordinate 15,453, forward strand.
GTCGTGTTATTTTCTGGAAGAAGATCTCTTTGGTAGGAGTTTTTTATCACCATTTTTCCATTTAACCGAATATATGGCGAATAGAAAGTGTCTATTCCCCCAAAAAAATGATGAAATGCATTTCTAAATTTAAAATCCGTAAAGCCCTGTAAAGGGGAAGAAAGCAATGTTTGACTCATTAAAAATATTGTTGCGCAACTATAGTATGCTTTTTAGAGCATTTAATAGAATATAAAACCTCATTAAGTTGAGGTTTTATTGTTTTATAAAAAGAGAACGCTAATTAATAGGCTCTTTTGTTATTTCCTTCGTAAAAGTTAATAAAAGCTTCGTTTACAACTCTACGTCCACCAGGAGTTGGGTAGTTTCCAGTAAAATACCAGTCACCAAGATTGTCTGGACACGCTTTGTGCAAGCCTTCAATAGATTGATAGATGACTTCAACTTCCGCCTTAATGTCGGCAGTTTTTAACATTTCTGCAATTTTTTTAGAAATTTCTTCTGCTGTAAAAGGGCTATAAATTCCTTTAACATAGTTGACAATTTCTATATCTGTTTTAGGTTGCTGTGCTTTACATTTCTCGTAAACCTCAGTAACTATATGATATTGATTGGTATCTTTTAGTAACGCAATAGCCGCTTTAAACGCAATAAAAGCGTCTATTCGTGCCATGTCAATTCCGTAACAATCTGGGTATCGAATTTGAGGTGCAGAAGAAACCACGACGATTTTTTTTGGACTCAATCGGTCTAAAATTCTAATGATACTTTTCTTTAAAGTAGTTCCTCTTACGATACTATCGTCAATAATAACAAGATTGTCTGTAGGTTTTACAACGCCATAGGTAATGTCGTAAACATGTTCTACCAAATCATCTCTACTGCTATCGTCTGCAATAAAAGTTCTTAGTTTTGCATCTTTAATTGCAATTTTTTCGAAGCGAGGTCTTTCAGAAAGAATTTCGGTAACTTTCTTTGCTGATAAATTTTTTCCACCTGCTAAAATCTGTGCTGTTTTTTGTTCATTTAATAAATCTTCAGCAGCTTCTGTCATCCCATAAAAAGACGTTTCTGCAGTATTTGGGATATAAGAAAATACAGTATTAGAAATATCGCTATTGATCGATTTTAAAATTTTTGGAAATACTATTTTCCCTAAATCTTTACGTTCTTTATAAATACCTGCGTCACTTCCTCTAGAAAAGTAAATGCGCTCAAAAGAACAAGATAATTTTTCTTGCGGTTCATTGATTAATTCGATGAATGTTTCCCCGTTTTTCTTAATGATTAAAGCATGTCCTCTTTCTAATTCTTTTACGTCCTCAATATTTACATTAAAAACCGTTTGAATCACTGGTCTTTCAGAAGCAACCACAACGACTTCGTCATCTTCATAAAAATAAGTAGGCCTAATTCCGTTAGGGTCTCTCAAAACAAAAGCATCTCCATGCCCTACTAAACCTGCCATTGCATAACCACCATCCCAATTTTTTGAAGACCTTTGAAGTACTTTTTTAATACTTAAATTTTCTTCTATAAAACGGGAAGCGTCTTTTTTATTATATCCTTCTTTTTTTGCTTGTTGATATAATTTACCCACTTCATTTTCTAAAAAGTGACCAATTTTTTCCATCACAGTGACCGTATCTGTAAACTCTTTTGGATGTTGTCCTAATTCAACCAATTCATCTAACAATTGCTTAGAATTTGTCATATTAAAGTTACCAGCAACGATTAAATTTTTGTGTTTCCAATTACTTTGACGTAAAAAAGGATGTACACTTTCGATACTATTTTTACCAAAAGTTCCATAACGAACGTGTCCTAGAAATAGATTTCCGACGTAGGGCATATTTTCTTCTTGCCATGCTACGTCCTCTTTCTTATCAGGATTTTGCTCTAAAACAGTATTTAAACGGTCATTAATTTGGGCGAAAACATCTTGTATCGGTTGCGATTTATTAGAGCGAACTCTACTGATATAGCGCGTACCGGGTTCAACATTGAACTTTACGCTGGCAAAACCTGCGCCATCTTGTCCACGATTGTGCTGTTTTTCCATTAATAAATACATTTTATTAATTCCGTAAAAAGCAGATCCGTATTTGTCTTTATAAAATTGTAAAGGCTTTTTTAATCGAACAAGTGCAATTCCACATTCGTGTTTAATAGCATCACTCATTGGTGTTTGTAGTTTTTTGTTGTTGGTTTGTTTTAATAAAAAATCCACAGTCAAAACCGTGGATTAAAATTAAGATATTTTTATGTCAAATTGCGTTAATTCTTTAAAAGTTTGCAAACGTGTTTTAACCTCACTTGATGTTAGCGTCTGCATGCGTTCTGTTCCGAATTTTTCTACACAGAAAGACGCTAAATTAGATCCATATATGACTGCATTTTTCATGTTTTCAAAAGAGAGGTCTTCTGTTTTTGCTAAATAGCCACAGAAACCACCTGCAAAAGTATCTCCTGCTCCTGTTGGATCAAAAACTTCTGCTAAAGGCAAAGCGGGTGCATGAAACATATTCCCTTCATTAAACAATAAAGCGCCATGTTCTCCTTTTTTAATAACTACGTATTTTGGACCCATTTCATGAATTTTCTTCGCCGCATTTACCAGAGAATATTCACCAGATAATTGACGTGCTTCTTCATCATTAATTGTAATTACATCGACTCTTTTTAAAACAACATGTAAATGATCCAGAGCGATGTCCATCCAAAAATTCATCGTATCTAAAACGACTAACTTAGGTTTTTCAGACATTTGATCTAAAACAGCAGCCTGCGTCAAAGGATGTAAATTTCCTAACATGACAATACCTGCATCTTTAAAGTTTTCAGGAACTACTGGTGAAAATGTTTCCAAGACATTGAGTTCTGTAATTAAGGTATCTCGTGTGTTCATATCATTATGATATTTACCACTCCAGAAAAAAGTTTTTTCTTCTTTTATTATTTCGATTCCTTCGGTACTGATTCCCTTAGCATTCATCATTTCTAAGTAGGAGGTAGAAAAATCTCCACCAACCACAGAGACAACGCCTGTTTTTACACTAAATTGACTTGCAGCTAAACTTACATAAGTACCAGAACCCCCTAGTATTTTATCTGTTTTTCCAAAAGGAGTTTCAATGGCATCATATGCAACTGTACCAACGGCTAATAATTTACTCATTTCCCTATCTGAACCTTCCAGAAAGGAAGGAATTTAATACGCTAATTAATATGTAATGATACTAATTAACAAAATTAATATTCTATTTACTTAACCTTTAACAAGCGTTTTTAATGCTTTTTTTATTGTATTTTTGTATTTTAAAAAGGTATTTGTAATACCGCAAAAATAAGTTTTAAAAATGACTATCAAAGAAATACAAGAAGAAATTGTTGAGGAGTTTTCCATGTTTGATGATTGGATGGAACGATATGAATATATTATAGAATTAGGAAAGTCTTTGCCTATGATAGACCAAGAAAACAAGTTAGATGAAAATTTAATTAAAGGATGTCAGTCTAGAGTTTGGTTGTATTCTGAATTAGAAAACGACACCATTAAATTTTCTGCAGACAGTGATGCTATTTTGACCAAAGGAATTGTAGCTTTGTTATTGCGAGTTTATTCTCATCAAAAACCAGAAAACATTTTAAATGCGAATACTGATTTTATTGATGAAATTGGATTGAAAGAGCATTTATCACCAACAAGAGCAAATGGGTTGGTTTCTATGATTAAGCATATTAAAATGTATGCAATAGGACAACAAATTAAATTAGCAAATTAAGACTTTAAAGATGACAGATAAAGAATTAGAAGAGATAGGAGATAAAATTGTAAATGTTTTAAAAACAATTTACGATCCAGAAATACCTGTAGATATTTACGAGTTAGGTTTGATTTATGATGTTTTTGTTTCTGAAGAAAACAATGCAAAAATATTAATGACCTTAACATCTCCAAATTGCCCTGTAGCTGAAAGCTTACCTGTTGATATTGAAGAGAAAGTAAAATCGTTGAAAGAAATTGAAACTTGTGAGGTAGAAATTACTTTCGACCCCACTTGGACCTCAGAAATGATGAGTGAAGAAGCAAAACTAGAATTGGGAATGCTGTAGTATATTTGGCAGCCTCAGTATGTCGTCGCAACAAGTAGTGTGTTGCCAGTTCGAGTGTTACGCTTTTTGGTGTGATGTATGGAGAAAATGTTAGGGATTTGTAAAATTTTCAACTGTTGAATTTTTAAAATAATGTCAAAAGAAATTATAAATAGAGTTACAAATAGCAAACTAAAAACCTTTGATTTAGAAGAAATCTATCCCGAAGGAAAGAGGGTTTTATTTGATGTAAAAAATTGGTTGTTTCAAGAGTTAGTCTTGAAAGAAAAAGACTTTAGAGCCTCCGTAAAAAACCATGACTGGACGCAATACAAAAATTCTTTTGTGGCGGTTTCCTGTTCTGTAGATGCGATCATTCCTTCTTGGGCTCTTATGTTAGTTGCTTCAGAATTGATGCCATTTGCAAGCAAAGTTGTTATTGGCGATTTAGAGCTGTTAGAAACAGTTCTTTATCAAGAATTAATTAGCTTTTTAGATTTGAAAGAGTTTGTGAATTCTCCTGTAATAATAAAAGGGTGTGCAAACAAGCCAATACCCGATGCTGCCTATGCTTTTTTAATTGAAAAATTACAACCCATTGCGACTTCTATTTTATTTGGTGAAGCATGTTCAACAGTGCCAATCTACAAAAGTAAATAATTTTTTTACGATTTTACAGATAAAAAGTGACTTACGAACTTTTTTGTTGTCTAAAGGGAAACATTTACTGTAGTCACTTAAAATCAAAAAAAATTAAAAAAAAATGAAAAAATTATCAACCTTATTTCTATTGGTATTAATTAGTTTTTCAGCAAAGGGTCAAACCGTTGAGGAATTAAATGCCGAACAAGCTCCTAAGAAAGCTAAAGTAGCAGAGCTGCAAGGAGAAATAGCTGCTTTACAAGCAAAAATCAATGCACTTCCCGGTTGGAGAAAAGGCGCTTTTGGAACTGTTGGTGCTAATTTGTCTGGTTTTAATAATTGGTATTCTAGAGCTGCCCCAAATTCATCTGCTGGTAATATTGGTGTTACGGTGAATGGTTTTGCGAATTTAATTGAAGATAAATTCTTTTGGAGAAACGCTGCTTCAATCAACTTAGGTTGGGTGAAGTTGGATGATGCAGCAAAATCTGGTGATGAAGATTTTGAAACAGCAACAGACGTTTTTACAATCTCTTCTTTATATGGTAGAAGGTTGAATAAAAAATGGGCGGTTTCTACTTTTGGAGAGTACAGAACAACTTTAATAGACAATTTTAACGATCCTGGGTTTTTAGATGTTGGGGTTGGTCTGACATGGACACCTACAGAAAGATTGGTGGTTGTCATTCATCCAGGAAACTACAATTTTATATTTAGTAAAGGAGAAAGTGTTTTTAGTTCTTCTCTAGGTGCAAAAATAGTTGCAGATTATACTGCTATCTACGATAAATTAAATGTCAAATCGAACCTTTCTGTGTTTCAAAGTTACAAAGAGGGAGACTTGTCTAACTGGACTTGGACTAACTCTTTCGGGTATACTCTCTGGAAAGGAATAGGAATTGGTTTTGAATTGGGTTTGAGAGATAATAAACAAGAAGCTTTAAATGATGCTTTGATTTCAGACACCAATGCAATAATTGCCACTGTAAATAACGAAATACAATCCTATTGGTTGTTTGGTGTCAGTTATGCATTCTAAAAAGTAGCTGTCTTTTTGTTTAAATAGATATAAATCTTAAAAATAATTGATTTGAACATAGTTTGGTAAGTTCCAAACAATTCGTATATTTGCACCGAAATTTATAATAAATGGAGAAAGAAGGGGGCTAAAAGGCCCCTCTTTTTATACTTTATTTTAAGATTTAAAATGGACCAAACAAAGGTAAAAGATTTAGTAGATGAAGCACTATCACTGAATGAGTCGTTATATTTGATAGATTTATCAATCTCATTAAATAACAGAATTCAGGTAACAGTAGATGGTGATAACGGAGTTCCTTTAAGTGAGTGCATTAGGATTAGTAGGAATGTAGATTCTCATTTTGATAGAGAAGAAGAAGATTTTTCATTAGAAGTTTCTACACCAGATATTGCACATCCATTAAAAGTAAAAAGACAATATCTTAAAAACATCAATAGGATACTAAAAGTGAAAACTTCTGAAGAAGAATTAGAAGGAACTTTAGTAGCAGCAGATGAAGATGTAGTTGTTTTACAGTGGAAAGCAAGAGAACCAAAACCAATAGGTAAAGGGAAAGTTACTGTTCAGAAAACAGCAACTGTAGCACACAAAGATATTATAGAAGCAAAAGTGAAGATTGTATTTTAAGTAAAATATAGCATGGAGAATATAGCATTAATTGATTCGTTTTCAGAATTTAAAGACAACAAGAGTATAGACAGAGTAAC
>CATITK010000053.1 GCA_949545755.1 Polaribacter sejongensis
ACATCATAGTTTTTCAACCCTTTTCTGTAGCCATCAATAAAAATAGCAGAAGAATGGTAGGCATTCATACACAAATGATTTCCATATACTTGAGGGAATGTTGGCATCCAACCACTTTGCTCGTACATTAAGGTGTACGAGTTGAGCATTTCGTTTTCTAATGCTGGGTTTAAAATAGTTCGTAATGGATGTTGTGCTAAATAGGTGTCCCAAACCCAATCATCTACATAAAAAGAACGATTACTTTTATGGACTTGTTTGTCATAACCACTATAGTAGTGCCCATATTCATTGACATCCACCATACGTTCGTACGTTCTGTAAAGCGATGTGTAGAACGTTCTTTTTTGAGCCGTTGTTCCCCCCTCAACTTGAATTTGATTCGTTACTTGATCCCAAGCTTTTTTTCCTTCCTTTGATACATCTTTAAACGTTTTCTTTTTAATTTCTTTATTGAAATTTTCTTTCGCTTGTGCATCACTGACATAAGAAATAGCATATTTTATAAGCAAAGTAGATGCTGCGTTTTTAGCTGCAGAAATTTGAAGTTTATGAGTGTTAAATGTATAGTTGATATTTTCTATAGGCTTATTTTTCTCATCAACGATCTCACCATATACAAAAATTGTAATCGTATTTATAACGGCATGTTCCCCTCGAGTTGGTTTGCTTCTTTTTTCTTGAATGCTAAATGAATTTTCACCCTCAGAAAACTGCATATCTTCAGTGCCTTTTATTAAAAAGTTTTTTTGTATTCCATCTGGAAAATCTACTTTATAAATCGCCGATTTTTTAGAAGGGGCAAAGCTAACTTTAATGTCATCTTCTATTAAATACGTCGAATATAACCAAGGATGAACTATTTCTAAATCGTGATCTATAGCCATCCCTTTATTCCAGGAATTGTTATTCACGTTTCCTAAAGTAGTTTTCATTTGTAGAATTCCTTTTCGTCTGTGTGCGGGTACTTGAAAAGGAAATGCTTGTACCATGTCTGAAATATAATCCTGTTTTACAGGGAACATTCTCAGCATTTGATTTGGTAAATGAATGGTTGGGTATGTTGGCACTAGAAAGCGGGACACATTACCAATGGTCGGATCTATGTATTTGGTATTGTCAGTTTCTTGAGCAAAGGAAGTTGTAAAACTTAAAACCGATAGGAGTATTAATAAATAATTTTTAACCATTTTTATTATAATCTGTTATAGGAACAAATAAAACATCAATGGCTTAATTATTGATTAATAAACAATTAATTAGGTAGCAGAAACTATAAAATTAATTTATTTTTTTGCGGCTCTTTTTGCTTTTCTATAGGCAATTAAAAGCTTGAACTTTTCTTTACCGGCTAACACTCTTAAATCTTTGTTATATGCTTTTTCTACTTCTTTAGCTTTTACTTTAAAGGTATCTTTATCATCTGCGTATTCTTTTCTCAAAGCTCTTTTCTTGTTGTTTCTATGCAGAATTAATTCTAGAAGCTTTGCACTTTGATCTTTATCAAACTCCATAACATTAGATAGTTTATCTGCTAATGCTACTGCTTTTTGATTTTTTTGAGCTTGTGTAATTGATACAAAAAGTAATAAAACGATTACTAGTAATTTTTTCATTATGTTTATTTTATAAGTTTATTCAAATATAAGAGCATCACATTAATTTATTATTAATATTGAATTAACTAATAATAAACCTCCAAAACTTTTGCGTTTTCTGCTTTTAAAGTAATATTATTTAAAGTTGCTGGTACTAATAACGTTTCACCAATATTTATTGTGTAGGTTTCTCCTTCAGAGATAATATTAACTGTACCCTCTACACAGATGTAAATAATAAAAGAATCTATTGCTGAATAATCTTTTTCTATTATAGAATTAATATCTAGAATATTAGTTCTAAAATAGGGTGAATGCACCAATGTATTGGACACATTCTTTTCTAGAGAATAATCCGTTTTATAAGTCTCATGCACTTCGTAATCGATGACATCAATTGCCATTTCGTTATGCAATTCCCTTTTTGCACCTGTTTTTGAATCCACTCTATCATAATCATAAATACGATAGGTGACATCAGATGTTTGTTGAATTTCTGCTAACAAAACACCTGCTCCAATAGCATGTACACGCCCTGTTGGAATATAAAAAGTATCTCCTTTTTGTACAGTTTCATGATGCATGACATCTAGAATGGTATTGTTTTCTAAATGTGTTTTATAGCCTTCCGTATCAATTTTTTCATCAAAGCCTACAATCAATTCTGCATCTTTATCCGCTTGCATTACATACCACATTTCATTTTTACCAAATGAGCCATGACGCATTTTTGCGACTTCATTACTAGGATGCA
>CATITK010000054.1 GCA_949545755.1 Polaribacter sejongensis
AAATATAGCATGGAGAATATAGCATTAATTGATTCGTTTTCAGAATTTAAAGACAACAAGAGTATAGACAGAGTAACATTAATGTCTATTTTAGAAGAAGTTTTTAGAGCTGCATTAAAACGAAAGTTTGGGTCTGATGATAATTTTGATATTATTATAAACCCAGATAAGGGAGATTTAGAAATTTGGAGAAATAGAGTTGTTGTTGCAGATGGTTTTTCTGAAGATGACAATGAAGAGATTGAGTTAGCGGAAGCAAAACTTATTGAACCAGATTTTGAAATTGGTGAAGATGTATCGGAAGAAGTTAAATTAATAGATTTAGGGAGAAGAGCAATTTTAGCATTACGCCAAAACTTAATTTCTAAAATTTACGAACACGATAGTACAAATATCTTTAAACATTTTAAAGAATTAGAAGGTGATTTGTATAGTGCAGAAGTGCACCATATTCGTCACAATGCAATTATCCTATTAGATGATGATGGGAATGAAATTGTTTTACCAAAAAGTGAACAAATCCGTTCTGACTTCTTTCGTAAAGGAGATTCTGTAAGAGGTGTTATAAAATCTGTTGAATTAAGAGGAAATAAGCCCGCAATCATATTATCTAGAACGTCACCTGATTTTTTAAATAAATTATTCGAACAAGAAATACCAGAAGTCTTTGATGGTTTAATTACTGTAGAAAGGGTTGCAAGAATTCCTGGAGAAAAAGCAAAAGTAGCGGTAGATTCTTATGATGATAGAATAGATCCTGTAGGAGCTTGTGTTGGTGTAAAAGGTTCTAGAATTCATGGTATTGTTCGTGAGTTAGGAAATGAAAATATAGATGTTATTAATTATACCAAAAACGAGCAATTATTTATTTCTAGAGCATTAAGTCCTGCAAAAGTGACTTCAATGGAGATTGAGATATTTGAAGAAGAGAAAAATGGTAAAAAAGGACGTGTAAGCGTTTTATTAAAACCAGAAGAAGTTTCTAAAGCAATTGGTAGAGGTGGTGTAAACATACGTTTAGCAAGTGAGCTAACAGGTTATGATATAGACGTTAAAAGGGAAGGTCTAGAAGAAGAAGATGTTGAGTTAACAGAGTTTATCGACGAAATAGAAGATTGGGTTATTACTGAATTAAAAAAGATTGGCTTAGATACTGCGAGAAGCGTCTTAGAAACAAGCGTTGCAGAGTTGGTAAAAAGAACCGATTTAGAAGAAGAAACAATTATGGACGTTCAAAGAATTTTGAAAGAAGAATTCGAGGACTAAAGATCGCATAGAAGTAAAGTAAAAAGTATATTTTTACAAGTATAAAGTTAAAAAGAATATATGTCTGAAGGCAAAACAATGAGGCTTAATAAGGTTTTAAGAGAATTAAATATTTCTCTTGATAGGGCAGTCGAATTTTTATCGGATAAAGGTCACGAAATAGAAGCGAGACCTACCACTAAAATTACGGGTGATGTCTATCAAGTTTTACTTGATGGCTTTGAAACAGATGCAAACAAGAAAGCTGCATCTAAAGAAGTTGGAGAAGAAAAACGTAAGGAGAAGGAAGCTATTCGTGAAGAACTTGAAGCTAAGTTAGAAAAGAAAAAAGCGGAAGACGTTAAGAAAGAAGAGGTTTTAAAAGCAAAAGCAGACAAGCTAGAGTTTAAAACTGTCGGCAAAATCGATATCGATGCTATCGGAAAAAAGCCTATTGAAAAGGTTGAAGTAGCGCCTGTGGAGGTTGTTGCTGAGCCTAAAAAAGAAGAGGTAAAAGAAGTAGAAAAGCCAGTTGAAGAAAAGCCAGTTATTGAAAAAGTAAAAACTGTTAAACCGGCCGTTAAAAAGCCTGTTTCTGAAATCGAAAAGGAAGCTTTCAAAGTTGAGGAAAAACCGAAGGCTAAAAAAGACGCATCAAAAGAAGAAGAAAAAGTAGAAGAAGTTACTGCTGAAAATGCAGAAGCAATAGAAACTCAGTATAAAAAGTTAGACGGTCCAAATTTCACAGGAAAGAAAATTGATTTAAAACAATTTGAAAGACCTAAGAAAAAGAAACCTGAAGTTAAAAAAGATGCAAATGTAGACGCTAAAAAGAAGCGTAAACGTATTGTAACAAAAGCAGGAGTGCCAGGTTCAGCAACAGCAAGACCAGGTCAAGGTAGTAGACCAGGCCAAGGCAATAGAGGCGGTCAAGGAAGACCTCCATTTAGAGGAGGAAGAGGAGTAGCAAGACCAGCAGCCGTTAAGAAAGAAGAACCAACAGAAGCAGAAATTCAGAAGCAAGTAAGAGAAACGCTAGAGAAACTGCAAGGGAAATCTTCAAAAGGAAAAGGTGCAAAATATCGTAGAAATAAAAGAGAGGCTCATAGAGAACATTCTGATGCTGAATTAGAAGCACAAGCATTAGATAATAAAATATTAAAAGTAACAGAATTTGTTACTGTAAGTGAAGTTGCAACCATGATGGATGTTCCAGTAACCAATATTATTTCATCATGTATGATGTTAGGAATGATGGTAACGATGAACCAACGTTTGGATGCAGAAACATTAGTGATTGTTGCAGAAGAATTCAATCATAAAGTAGAATTTATTGGTGCTGAAGTAGAGGAATCTATCGAGGAAGTTATTGATAAACCAGAAGATCTAAAAAATAGAGCGCCAATTATTACGGTAATGGGTCACGTGGATCATGGTAAAACATCTTTATTAGATTATATTAGAAAAGCAAATGTAATTGATGGAGAAAGTGGAGGAATTACACAACATATTGGTGCATATTCGGTAAATGTAGGTGATCAGAAAATAGCATTTTTAGACACACCAGGTCACGAGGCTTTTACAGCAATGCGTGCACGTGGAGCACAAGTAACAGATTTAGTCATTATTGTAGTTGCAGCAGATGATGATGTAATGCCGCAAACAAAAGAGGCAATTTCGCATGCACAAGCAGCTAGCGTCCCAATTATTTTTGCAATCAATAAAATAGACAAGCCAAACGCAAATCCTGATAATGTGAAAACACAATTATCTTCAATGAATTTATTGATTGAAGAATGGGGTGGAAGCATACAATCACAAGATATTTCTGCCAAGACAGGAGAAGGAATTCCAGAATTATTAGAAAAAGTATTATTAGAAGCAGAAATTTTAGAATTAAAAGCGAATCCTAATAAAAATGCAGTTGGAGCTGTTGTTGAAGCATCATTAGATAAAGGGAGAGGATATGTTTCTACAATCTTAGTACAAGCAGGAACTTTAAAAATTGGAGATTACTTGTTAGCAGGTAAACACAGTGGTAAAGTAAGAGCGATGTTTGATGATAAAGGAATTAACCTAAAAGAGGCAAAACCATCAACACCTATATCAATTTTAGGTTTAGACGGAGCACCACAAGCTGGAGATAAGTTTGTTGTTTTTGATGATGAAAGAGAAGCAAAACAAATTGCGTCAAAGAGAGCACAATTACAACGTGAGCAATCTGTAAGAACCCAGAAAACATTAACGTTAGATGAAATTGGACGTAGAATTGCATTGGGTGATTTTAAAGAATTAAACATCATCTTAAAAGGAGATGTAGATGGTTCTGTAGAAGCATTAACAGATTCTTTCCAAAAATTATCGACAGAGGAAATTCAAGTAAATATTTTACACAAAGGAGTTGGAGCTATCACAGAAAGTGATGTGTTATTAGCAACAGCTTCAGATGCAATTATTGTTGGATTTAATGTCCGTCCACAAGGAAATGCAAGAGTCGTTGCAGATAGAGAAGAAGTAGATATTAGAACCTATTCTATTATTTATGATGCAATCAATGATTTAAAAGATGCCATGGAAGGAATGTTATCTCCTGAAATGAAAGAAGAAATTACAGGTAATGTAGAAATTAGAGAAGTTTATAAAATTTCTAAAGTAGGTAACATTGCAGGTTGTATGGTCATGTCTGGTAAAATATTTAGAGATTCTCAAATTAGAATTATTAGAGAAGGAATTGTAGTTCATGACGGAACTTTAACAGCACTAAAACGTTTTAAAGATGATGTAAAAGAAGTTGCAAAAGGATATGATTGTGGTATTCAAATTAAAAACTATAATGATATTATAACAGGTGATCTTATTGAAGCATACAAAGAAGTAGCCGTTAAGAAAAAATTGAAATAATAAATTTAAAATTTATATTGTAAGTCGAGATTTCAGCATGCTGAAATCTCGACTTTTTTTATGCACTTTATATGGGTAATGAACAATTGATTTACTTTATTCTTTCTTAGAATAAATGTAAATTTGTCGCTTCTAAAAGAAAACAGATGCAATACAATCACCTAGATATAGAAAAGAAATGGCAAAAATTTTGGAAAGAAAACCAAACTTTTAAAGCCAGCAATGAATCTGATAAACCTAAATATTATGTTTTAGATATGTTTCCTTATCCTTCAGGTGCAGGTTTGCATGTTGGACATCCTTTAGGCTATATTGCAAGTGATATTTATGCACGTTACAAACGTCACAAAGGTTTTAATGTTTTGCATCCTCAAGGATATGATTCTTTTGGTTTACCAGCGGAACAATACGCGATTCAAACTGGGCAACACCCTGCAAAAACGACAGAAGAAAACATTGCAACCTATCGAAAACAGTTAGATGCAATTGGTTTTTCTTTTGACTGGAGTAGAGAAGTAAGGACTTCAAATCCAGAATATTATAAGTGGACACAGTGGATTTTTATTCAACTTTTCGATTCTTGGTACAATAAAGATACAGACAAATCAGAAGATGTTTCTACTTTGATTAAAATCTTTAAAAAAGAAGGAAATGCGAATGTAAAAGCAGTTTCAGATGAAGAAATTACTATTTTTTCTGCGGATGAATGGAAAGCATTTTCAAAAATAGAAAAAGAAGAAATTTTATTACAATACCGACTAACATTTTTGTCTGATACAGAAGTAAACTGGTGTCCTGCCCTAGGAACCGTTTTAGCAAATGACGAAATTGTAAACGGAGTTTCAGAAAGAGGAAGTCATCCTGTTGTACGTAAAAAGATGACGCAATGGTCGATGCGAATTTCTGCATATGCACAACGTTTGTTAGACGGATTAGAAAAAATTGATTGGCCACAACCTTTAAAAGATTCTCAGACCAATTGGATTGGACGTTCTCAAGGCGCAATGGTTTCTTTTAATGTTGATACTGGTTCTGAAAAATCATCATCTGAATTAAAATTAACTTATAAAGAATTAGAAGTTTTAAAAGAATTACGTCAGAATTTATCAAAAGCAGAAACATCACTCTGGGATGAATTAAAGAATAAAAAAGGAGCATCAAAATTTAGAAAAAAGTACACAATTGGTACCTTTTTGGTAGATTATGTGTGTATCGCAAAAAATATAATTGTTGAATTTTCTGGTAAAGAAGATGAAGCAGCAAGAACTGAATTTTTCAATAATGAAGGTTTTAATTTAATTCGTTTTACAAACGAAGAAGTAATTGAAAATGTACTTGGTGTAGTTTCTAAAATTAATTCAGCAATTCAATTTCCAAAAGCGATTGAAAAAACAGAAAGTAAAAACAGTGTCACTTCGAGCCCAGTAAAGAAGTCTTATAAAATTGATGTTTTTACGACAAGACCAGATACAATATACGGAGTAAGTTTTATGACGCTAGCTCCAGAACATGAATTGGTTTCTAAAATTACAACAGATGCTCAAAAAGTAGCCGTAGAAAAATATATTACAGCAACAGCAAAGCGTTCTGAACGCGATCGAATGGCAGATGTAAAAACCATTTCTGGTGTTTTTACTGGGGCTTATGCAATTCATCCTTTTTCTGAAAAAAAAGTGCAAATTTGGATTGGAGATTATGTGTTAGCAAACTACGGAACAGGAGCAGTTATGGCAGTTCCTTGTGGAGATCAACGTGATTATGATTTCGCAAAACATTTTGAGATTCCAATTCCTAATATTTTTGAAGGGGTAGATATTTCTGAAGTTGCACATACAGGCAAAGACGGAACAAAAATTGCAAATTCAGACTTCTTATCTGGATTAAAATATAAAAAAGCACTAAAATTAGCCATTTTTGAAATGGAGAAACGTGGTTTTGGTTATGGAAAAATAAACTACAGATTGCGTGATGCCGTTTTTAGTAGACAACGTTATTGGGGAGAACCATTTCCTGTATATTACAAAGATGGAATGCCACAAATGATTGAGGCAGAACATTTGCCAATTGTGTTGCCAAAAGTAGAAAAATACTTGCCAACTGAAGATGGTAAACCACCTTTAGGAAATGCAACAGAATGGGCTTGGGATTCTCGAGGAAAGAAGGTTGTTTCTAACGATAAGTTAAAAAACAAAACGGTTTATCCTCTAGAATTAAATACAATGCCTGGTTGGGCAGGAAGTTCTTGGTATTTTAACAGATACATGGATGCTACAAATTCTAAGGAATTTGCAAGTAAAGAATCTTTAGAATATTGGAAAGAAGTAGATTTATATATCGGAGGATCAGAACATGCGACAGGACATTTATTATATGCTCGTTTTTGGCAAAAATTCTTGTTTGATAAAGGAATTGTACCTGTAGATGAGTTTGCTAAAAAACTGATTAACCAAGGGATGATTTTAGGAACTTCTGCTTTTGTATATAAGACAACTGCTTTTGTGAGAAATGGTTGTGGCTGTTCTGATGAAAAATCTAATGATGATATTTTAAATAAGATTCCAACAGTAATTGTTTCAAAAAACTTATTTAGTTCTGATGATGAATTTGAAAGTGTTGTTAAAAATTATTTGTTAGATAATAATTTTTTGAATCCGAATTTTGCAGATTTAATAATGATTACAAAAACGGCTTTACACGCAGATGTTTCTTTGGTAAATACTTCTGATGAATTGGATGTTGAAGCATTTAAGAATCATGCACTAAATAGCGAGTATAAAAACGCTGAATTTATTTTAGAAGAAGGCGTTTATAAAGTAGGAAGAGAAGTAGAGAAAATGTCGAAGTCTAAGTACAATGTGGTAAACCCTGATGCTATTTGTTTAGCATATGGTGCAGATTCACTTCGTTTATTTGAAATGTTCTTAGGTCCTCTAGAACAAGCAAAACCTTGGAAAACTTCGGGTATTTCTGGAGTTTCCTCCTTTTTGAAGAAATTATGGAAACTCTATTTTAATGGAGAAACCTTTGAAGTTTCAGATGAAGCACCTACAAAAGATGCGTTAAAAATTTTACATAAAACAATTAAAAAAGTAGAAGAAGATATTGAGAATTTTTCTTTTAATACTTCCGTTTCAACGTTTATGATTGCTGTAAACGAGTTAACTGCTTTAAAGTGTAATACCCGTGAAGTATTAACTCCCTTAACTGTTTTAGTTTCTCCTTATGCACCTCATATAGCAGAAGAATTGTGGAGTTTGTTAGGGAATAAAGAGAGTATTTCTGCAGTAGATTTCCCTGTTTTTGAACCGAAACATTTGGTAGAAAGTGCTAAAAATTACCCTATTTCTTTCAATGGTAAAATGCGTTTTACTTTAGAGCTTCCATTAGATTTATCTAAAGAAGAAATAGAAAAAAGAGTGATGGAAAACGAAAAAACAATAACACAGTTGGAGGGAAAAAATCCTAAAAAATTAATTATCGTTCCTGGTAAAATTATAAACATCGTTCTCTAAAGATACTTTTTTTAAATTATTTATCACTTTTTTAAAAAGAGAAATTCAGAAAAAGCAAATATTTAGATCTATTAATGACCAATTGGAATGACAAATAAATTCATTGAAAAAATAAAAAAGAATGATTGATTTTTATGAAATTGTTGGTTTAGTTGCCGCAATTATTACGACAGCAGCCTTTTTGCCTCAAGTTTTTAAAACCTACAAAACAAAAGATACCTCTGGGCTTTCTTTGTCAATGTATATTTCCTTTTTGTTTGGAGTCGTTTTGTGGTTAATATATGGGTTTCATTTAAAAAGCTTGCCAATGATTTTAGCGAATTCTGTTACGATAATTTCTACCTTATATTTAGTGGCCATGAAATTAAAATATAAATAATATTAATTTTTAATTTATTGAATCCTCTTGAGAGATACATTAAGGAGGGCTCTCCCAATATTTTGACACAATGCGTTATGAAAAATTAAAAATTAGTTACAATTAAAATTTATTATAGCATTTGTAATGACTTTTTTATTTAACTATCTTGTACGCTATGAAATTAGTGAAAAGACAACTTTTTAAACGGCAGATTACTTTGCCAGAAATAGGGGAAGTTGGTCAACAAAAACTACAAAACGCTGCTGTTTTGGTTGTTGGTTGTGGAGGTTTAGGAAGCCCTATTGGAGTATACTTAGCTGCTAGTGGAGTTGGAAAAATTCATTTAGTAGATTTTGATACTGTTGATATTACCAATTTACACAGACAGGTTTTTTATACTTTGGACGATGTTGGCAAATCAAAAGCAGCTGTTTTATCAAAATTTATTCAAAAAAGAGCCCCTTATTCGGTGGTCAGTTATGCAGATAAACCGATTACCAAAGAAAATATTTTTGAAATCATTTCTGAGTTTGATATTGTGGTAGATGGGACAGACTCTTTACCAACAAAATACTTGTTAAATGATGCTTGTGTTATAAAAAACAAACCCTTGGTCTATGGATCTTTGTATAAGTTTGACGGCTATGTTTCCACGTTTAATGTCTTGCAAAAAGACGGAAGTTATTCCGCAAATTTAAGAGATGCTTTTCCAGAAATGGCAACTGATATTCCAAATTGTGAAGAGGCAGGAACTTTGAATTCTATTGTTGGTATGATAGCAACCCTGCAAGTAAATGAAGTTTTAAAATTGATTACAGAAATTGGAAAACCGTTAACAAATCAATTATTGATTTACAATTCACTTCAAAATACACAATTAAAAATGAAGTTAAATCCGACATTTTTAAAAGATAAAATTGAAAAATTATATAAAATTCAAACCTATTTTGATGAAGCTTGTACTTCTCAAAATTCTGATTGGCAGATATCTCCAGAAATATTAAAACAACAGTTAGGGAATTCAAATATAGAATTGATTGCAGTTTTGCCTAATTTGAAGTTGCCTTTTGAGGTGCATCAAACAATCCCTATTCAACATTTTAATGTAGATACAATTGAAGTAGATTTTACGAAAACCTATGTGCTAATTTGTGAAAGAGGTTTTAACAGTTATCGTGCAACAAAAATGTTAAAAGAAAAGTATCCAGCGTTGCATGTCTTAAATTTATCTGGAGGAATTTCTAGTTATGTAAACTAATCTTTAAATGAAAAAGCCTTTTAATTTTTATAGTCAAGAAAAAACAGCATTCGAAAAAGAAGCTGCCCTACTAAAAAGTAAATCGTTTAATTTAAGTGTTTTTAGATTCGCAATTTTTTTATCGACTAGTTTTTTAATTTATATAATGTTTGGCAGTTATCCAACTGTTTTTATTATTGCTTTTTCGGGCATTTTATTGTTCAGTTTTTTGGTTATAAAACAGGTTAACTTGCAAAGAAAAAGAGCACTTATTGCCGCGAAAATTAACATTAACAAAATAGAAATTGATGTTTCAAATAGCATTTTTCATGACTTAAATGCAGGAAAAGAATTTGTAAATCCTTTACATAGTTATAGCAATGATATTGATTTATTTGGCGTGGGATCTTTTTTTCAATATACAAATAGAACGGTTACGAATGAAGGAAGAGCGTTACTTTCAAAGCTACTGACAGAAAATAAAACGGAGGGAATCGTGGACAAACAAAAGACCATTAAAGAATTGTCTAAAAAAGTAAGGTGGAGACAGCACTTTTCTGCTTTAGCAAGTTTGGTTACCACAAAAGATACTGCTGATTTTATTGTGGGTTGGATTCAGAATTACAATCCTGTTTTACCTAAGTTTATAAAGACAATACAGCTTGTTTTTTCTACCCTTTCATTGGTTCTAATTGGATTGGTTTCTCTTGGAATTTTTCCGTTTTCATCCGTGTTAATTTGGTTCTTTATAGGTCTTTTTATATCAGGGAGTTTAATGAAAAGGACAAGTAATTTATATTCAGAAACAGATAAAGTAAGAGAGACTTTTAAGCAATATCATGTTTTGTTAAATGAAATTGAAGGAGAAGAATTTTTGTCAAAAATTTTACAGGAAAAGCAAGTAATAATTAAATCAGAAACAAAAAAAGCTTCCAAAATTTTTAAAGAGTTTTCTAAAATTTTAGACGGGTTTGATCAACGAAATAATATCCTAATCGCTTTTTTTGGAAATGGTCTTTTCTTGTCAGAAATTTACAATGCCTATAAAGTAGAAAAGTGGATTTCTAATTACAAACACACCGTTGATAAATGGTTTGACGTAGTTGCTTTTTTTGATGCTCAAAATTCATTGGCAAACTTTTATTTTAATCATCCGAAATTTGTTTTTCCAGAAATTTCAGCAGAAAAAGGAATTATAATGTCATCCAACTTAGGGCACCCCTTATTAAATATTGACAAAAGAATTGATAACGATTTTACGATTAACAATGAACAATTCTTTATTGTTACTGGGGCAAATATGGCTGGAAAAAGTACTTTTTTAAGAACCATTTCTTTGTCTATTGTGATGGCAAATTGTGGTTTACCTGTTTGTGCAACAAGCTTTAAGTATTCGCCAATAAAATTAATTACAAGTATGCGAACGACAGATTCTTTAACAGAAGATGAGTCGTATTTTTATTCTGAATTAAAGCGTTTAAAATTTATTGTTGATGAAATTAAAACGACAGATTATTTTATCATTTTAGATGAAATTTTAAAAGGGACAAATAGTAAAGACAAGGCAATTGGTTCTAAAAAGTTTGTAGAAAAATTAACGAAATCGAAATCTACAGGGATTATTGCAACCCACGATGTGAGTTTGTGCGAATTAGAAAACGAGTTTTCTGATATTAAAAATTACTATTTTGATGCAGAAATCATCGCCGATGAATTGCATTTTGATTATACCTTAAAAAACGGAATTTGTAAAAATATGAACGCTTCCTTCTTGCTGAAGAAAATGGAGATTGTTTAGCGTTTTAAATTTTCTTCAAAATACTTAACGCCGTTTTTACAGTATCAATTCTTATAAAAGTAATTAATAAGCGCAAACCGTTTTTGGTTTCTTTCTCCTTCATTACACAGCTTTTTCCATTGAGCTGAACGTATTTTAACATCCTAGAAAACGCTTCAGTTTGATAAAATTCACTTTGTTGATTAGCAACAAAATACCCAATCATTCTTTTCTGTTTAAGAATGATTTTATCCAAACCTAATTCTTTTGCAAGCCATTTTATCCTAACAGAATCTAGGAGGTCACTGACTTCATTCGGTATCTTCCCAAATCGATCTACAATTTCAGTTTCAAATACTTGCAATTCTGTTTCTGCTTTTAAACTCCCTAGCTTGTTATACAAACTCAATCTTTCCGTTATTGAATTAATATAATCATCAGGAAATAAAATCTCAAAATCAGTGTCGATTTGTACTTCTTTTACATACTCTTTTGGTTTAGAAGCATCTGTTGGATACAATTCTTTAAACTCATTTTCTTTCAATTCATCAATCGCTTCTTGCAATATTTTTTGATACGTTTCAAACCCAATGTCGTTAATAAATCCACTTTGTTCTCCGCCTAATAAATCCCCTGCTCCACGAATCTCTAAATCTTTCATGGCAATATTAATTCCACTTCCTAAATCAGAAAATAATACCAATGCTTCTATACGTTTTCTAGCATCATCAGTCATCATATGATAAGGAGGCGTTATGAAATAACAAAAGGCTTTTTTGTTAGATCGACCCACTCTACCACGCATTTGATGCAAGTCTGAAAGTCCAAAATTATTGGCATTATTAATGAAAATGGTGTTTGCATTCGGCACATCCAAACCACTTTCTACAATGGTTGTAGAAACCAATACATCAAATTCATTGTCCATAAAACCGAGCATTAATCCCTCTAGTTTTTTGCCTTCCATTTGTCCGTGACCGATGCCGACTTTTGCATCGGGAACCAACCTTTGAATTAATCCTGCAACTTCTTCAATGTTTTCAATTCTATTATGAATAAAGAAAATTTGTCCTCCTCTAGAAATCTCATAAGAAATAGCATCTCTAATTATTTCTTCCGAAAAACGAATCACATTACTATCTATTGGATGTCTGTTTGGTGGGGGCGTTTTTATCACAGATAAATCTCTTGCTGCCATTAAACTAAACTGCAATGTTCTAGGAATTGGAGTTGCAGTCAGCGTTAACGTATCCACATTTTCTTTGAGTGTTTTTAATTTATCTTTAACAGCCACACCAAATTTTTGTTCTTCATCAATAATTAACAAGCCTAAATCTTTAAATTGTAAACGCTGATTTGTCAATTGATGTGTCCCAATAATAATATCCACAGCACCATCATTTACGCCATTAATAGCTGTCGTTTTTTGCTTTGCTGTTCTAAAGCGGTTCAAGTAATCAATTCTGACAGGAAAATCTTTTAAACGTTCTGTAAATGTTTTATAGTGTTGAAAAGCAAGGATCGTTGTTGGAACTAAAATTGCAACTTGTTTGCCATTGTCAACAGCCTTGAAAGCAGCTCTTATAGCAATTTCTGTTTTACCAAAACCAACATCGCCACAAACCAAACGATCCATGGGTTGTGCTTTCTCCATATCATTTTTTACATCCTGTGTCGCAGTATATTGATCTGGCGTATCTTCATACATAAAACTTCCCTCTAGTTCATGTTGAATGTGAGTATCTGGACCAAAAGCAATTCCTTTTTGAAGTTTTCTTTTTGCATATAATTGAATTAAATTAAACGCAATATGCTTCACTCTCGCTTTGGTTTTTTGCTTAATTTTTTTCCAAGCGCCAGAACCTAATTTATATATTTTGGGTGCTTTACCGTCTTTTCCATTGAATTTAGAAATCTTGTGTAGCGAATGAATACTTACATATAAAATATCTCGTTCTCCATAAACAAGTTTGATTGCTTCTTGTTTTCTTCCTTGTACATCAATTTTTTGTAGACCACCAAATTTTCCAATTCCATGATCCATGTGTGTCACATAATCGCCAATTTCAAGTTTGTTAAATTCCTGAAGTGTAATCGCTTGTTTTTTCGCATAGCCATTTTTCAATCTAAACTTATGATAACGTTCAAAAATCTGATGATCTGTATAGCAAACTAGTTTATTATCTACATCCACAAATCCTTGATACAATGGAAAAACAACAGTTTCATAATGAACTTCTTGCTCAGCATCATCAAAAATATCATGAAAACGTGTTGCTTGTTGTTCGTTTGCACAGAAAATATAGTTGGTAAAACCAGCTTTATGATGTTCATTTAAATCTTCAATTAATAAATTGAATTGTTTGTTAAATGAAGGTTGTGGGATGGTATTGAAATTTATGATTTCCGTACGATTAAAGTGATTCAGTGTCTTTTTATGTGATTCTGAAACAGGTTCAAAATGATGCTTTGCGTCAAAATTAACCAATGTAAAATCTTGTAATTGGTTTTTTATAAAGTCACCATCACAAAATAATTCTGTTGGTTTTGCTTTTTGAATTTCTTTAGATAAATCATTAAAATCCTTTTCTGCTTTCTCGAAGAATTTATCTAATTTCCCAGCTAATAAATCAATATTTTTTGAAAAAACTACGGTCTTATTATCAATGTATTTCAGAAAACTTTCTCTTTTTTCCTGTAGCATTTTATTTTCTACATTCGGTATTATAGAAATTTTTTTCAGCTTTTCATTAGAAAGCTGTGTTGCTATATCAAAAGAACGGATGCTATCTATTTCATTCCCAAAAAACTCAATTCGATAGGGGGTGTCATTAGAAAAAGAGAACACATCTATAATTCCTCCACGTAAAGAGAAATCGCCAGGTTCCGTAACAAAATCAACGCGTTTAAATTTGTATTCGAACAAAACTTCGTTTACAAAATCGAGCGATAAGTTTTCACCAACATTAACTTTTAGGGTGTTTTTTTCCAGTTCTTTCTTTGTAACTACCTTTTCAAATAATGCCGTTGGATAGGTTACAATTACAGCCGGTTTTTTACGAGAATTAATTCTATTTAAAACTTCAGAACGCATCAAAACATTGGCGTTGTCGGTTTCTTCAATTTGATAAGGTCTTCTGTATGAACCTGGATAAAAAAGCACATTTTTTTCTCCTAATAATTTTTCTAAGTCGTTTAAATAATAGGCAGCTTCTTCTTTGTCATTAAAAATTAAAAGATAGGGCTTGTCTGCTTTTTTAAACGATTCTGAAATAACAAAAGACAATGAAGAACCAACCAAGTTCGAAATATGAAAATGGTTATTGTCTTTTTGAAATGCTTTAATTATCTGCGAAACATTTGCAGATTTTTGATATTGATTTACAATGTTTTGGGTACTCAACTGGATACTTTTTTAATACAAATATATAACTTTGTATTAAGGGACGCTTAAATATTTATTTAAAATAGTTGTCATTTTTTTACTATTAAAAAAACCAGCTAATTGTTCATTTAAAATTAGAACAACCTCTTTGTTCTTAAATTTTTTGTATTGTTCCGTGGCATATTTTATACCAATCAGTATAAATAAGAATGACATTTAATTTTGTTTTTCTTATCTCTGTATTTGTTGCAAAACAGCTAAATAAAATAAGAAAAAATTATTTTTTCCATTAATTTATTTTAAAAAACTGTGAATCGAACACCAATAAAAGTTCTAATTCCTTGGTTAGAAGCATATACGTAACTTGGGTCAAAAGCCAATGCATTTGGGTTATTTGGAGTAGTTACAGCTTGTTCATTTTGGTCAAAATCTACATTTTTATCAAAAGGATCAAAAGCACGTGCAATACTATTTGCTGCAGGCGTAAAGTTTAATAGATTTTTCACACCTCCATAAATTTCGAAACTATTGTTAAATTTTTTAGTTAACTGAATATTTTGAATGCTAAACCAAGGAGAATTTTCGGGTCTTGGATCTGTATCACTAATTAGTGGCAAACGCATTGGTCCATATATATTTCCTGTATAGTCTATTGTAAAGTTATTTTTAAATTTATAAGACAAAGACCAAACTCCGCTAAAACTTTCGGTTAATAATTGTCTGGTTTTTATGTCGCTTTCTGTAATTGAAACATCCATTAATGTGACTCCTGCATTTATTGATAAACCGTTTGTGAATGTGATATCTGAATTTAATGAAACTCCTTTAGAAACTGAAAACCCATTTAGATTTGCATAAATAATTTTGTTTGGGTCTGTTTCATAATCTGGTAAAATTCTATTATTAAAATGAGTATAAAAAGCACTTGCATCAAAAGTGATTAATGAATATTCTCGTACTATTTTTTTTACATAATTAACGTTTGCATTCCAAGAAGTTTCAGGGTCTAATTCTCCGTCAAACTCAACTTCTCTTGCTCCAGTTAAAGCTGCGTGATCTTCTGTAAAAACATTGGTTACTCTAAAACCATTCCCAATACTGAATCTAAAAATATCTGAATTGTCTTTAGAATTCCATTTATAATTTATTCTTGGCGAAAAAATACTTCCGTGTAAGCTATTGTAATCCCACCTTGCGCCAATTAATACTTTATTTTGTTTATTCAAACTAATTTCATCTTGAAGAAAAATTCCAGGTAGATGTGTTATGGAAGGTTGATTTATTAAACCTTTTTCGTCTATAGTTGCAAATGTGTTATCATCATAAAAAGTATATCTGTATGCAAGTCCTAATAGTAAATCGTGATTTTTATCAATTTGTTTGTTGAAAACAAATTGTCCAAAGCCAATAATTTGCTCTGCATCATATTTATCAGTTCCGTAGAAAGAATCTTGATAATGACCATTTGCACTAAACTGAAAATTAATATTTTCAGATGTTGGCAATTGGTACGTTCCAAAAGTTTCCCAACGATTTGTATAAATACTTTCTCCGTATTTTATATCAGTTCCTCTAAATTCACGTTTCCAATCCACTTCTCCTCCCCATCGATCCTCATAGACATATCTACCAGCAATTGTAAAGACTTTATTGCTTTCTCTTTCAATAGTCACTTTATTAAAAATTGAGATTCTATTTTGAAGTGTTAAATCTGTAAATCCATCTTTATTATTATCAATTCTATTCTGATAATTAAAATAATTAACCCCCAATAAACCTTGTGTTTTTTCAGACAATTTATAACGCATTCCAATATCTGTATTCACTTCTCCCCAAGAACTTACAAAAAAATCAGTTGCCAAAGCAGGAGAATTAGATGGTTTTTTGGTGATGATATTTATAATTCCACCAACAGCTTCAGAACCATATAAAGTAGATGCTGGTCCTTTTACAACTTCAACTCTTTCAATTAAAGCTTGCGGAATTCCTGTTAAACCATAAACGGTAGAAAGTCCACTAACAATTGGCATTCCATCAATTAAAACAAACGTATAAGGGCCTTCTAAACCATTTATATGAATATCACCTGTGTTACAAACGTTGCAATTTAATTGTGGTCTTACTCCGTTGACATTTTGCATCGATTCAAAAATAGAAGGGGTTGGGTTTTTTTTGAAAAACGTTTTGCTATATACTTCAACAGGAACAGGACTATTTGATTTTGTAACAGGTTTTAGAGTTCCAGAAATAACAATTTCTTCTAAAGAATTACTTTCATTCAATGAGAAATTTTGAACTATATTTTCACCTCCTGAAAAGGTGATTTTTTCATATTTAGATTTAAAGCCAACCGAACTAATAACAATTGTATAGGTGCCGTTTGTGATTTTTTCAATTTGAAAGAACCCATTTTCATTTGTAACAGTTCCTATCGTAGTTTTCTTCAAATAAACATTCACGTAAGGTAAATTTTCACCTTCTGATGTGATTTTTCCAGAAATGCTATTTGTTTGTGAATAAGAAGAAAGAATGCTTAAAAATAAGATAAAAGTTACAAATAATTTCATTTCTTTAATATATAATTTTGACAAAAGTAATTAAATTTTTAGACTTAACTAAAAATATATTTTAATAAGAATAAAAAGTATATATTTGCAGTATAAATTCTATACATGTTTACGTTTTCTGAAGAAAATTATTTAAAAGCTATTTATCATTTAGAATTAGACTCAGATAAAGTGATCAGTACAAATTCCATTGCTAAAAAATTAGAGACAAAAGCTTCTTCGGTAACTGACATGATTCAGAAGTTATCTGAAAAAGAAGTCGTTGTTTATAAGAAGTATCAAGGAGTGACATTGACTGACTTTGGAAGAAAAACGGCCGCAAATATTGTTAGAAAACACCGATTATGGGAAGTTTTTTTAGTTGAGAAATTAAATTTTTCTTGGGATGAAGTGCACGATGTAGCTGAACAATTAGAACATATAAAATCACCAAAGTTAATAGATCAGATAGATGCATTTTTAGGTTTTCCAACCCATGATCCTCATGGAGACCCTATACCTGATAAAGAGGGTAATTTAAAAACGATTGAGAAAAGTTTATTATCAACCTTATCAAAAAATGAAAGCGGAATTTGTGTTGGCGTAAACGATTCTTCATCAGAATTTCTAAAATTTTTAGATAAAAAAGGGGTCACTTTAGGAAAACAAATAACCGTACTAGAAAAAGAAGATTTTGATGCTTCTTTATTAATTGAAATAGACAATAACAAGCTTTCAGTTTCAAATAAAATAGCAAGTAATTTATACATACAAAGACAATGAGTACATTTGAACAGTTAGTAACGTTTGGGAAAGAGCATCCAATATTATCAGCATTATATGCTTCTCTTTTTACTTGGGGATTGACCGCTTTAGGAGCAGCTTTAGTTTTCTTTTTTAAGAAAATGAACAGAGCAGTTTTAGATGGAATGCTCGGTTTTACAGGGGGAGTTATGGTTGCTGCAAGTTTCTGGAGTTTACTAGCACCAGCTATAGAAAATAGCCCAGGAGAAGGTTTTATGAAGGTACTCCCAGCTGCAATTGGCTTTGGTTTAGGAGCCATTTCGCTTTTTGGAATGGATAAAGTTTTACCCCATTTACACATTAATTTTAAAGAAAGTGAAGCAGAAGGTGTTAAAACGGAATGGCACAAAACAACCTTATTGGTATTGGCAATCACCTTGCATAATATTCCTGAAGGTTTAGCAGTGGGTGTTTTATTTGGAGCTGCTTCAACCCTAGTTGGTGCAGAACAAACAGAAATGATCATTGCTGCGATATCTTTAGCAATCGGTATTGGAATTCAGAATTTCCCGGAAGGCTTTGCAGTTGCAATGCCTTTAAGAAGGCAAGGAGTTAGTCGGTTAAAGAGTTTTTGGTACGGACAATTATCTGCAATTGTAGAACCCATAGCAGCAGTTTTAGGCGCTTTGGCAGTATCTTTTTTTACACCAATTTTACCGTATGCTTTAGCATTTGCAGCAGGAGCAATGATTTTTGTAGTTGTAGAAGAGGTAATACCAGAAACACAGAGAGATAAATACACAGATATTGCTACACTTGGTTTTATTGGTGGTTTTATAGTCATGATGTCTTTGGATGTTGCGCTTGGGTAAAAAAACCTTCTTTATCATTCCGAAACGGAAAATATTCTTTATGATTCTTAGTTCTTTATAAAATAGTGTTCTTTTTTTCATAAATTCGTACAATTCATTTTTAAAAATAAATTGTGCAACAGCCAGCTACTTTTCAAGTTTATAATGCTTCCGCAGGAAGTGGAAAAACCTTTACTCTTGTAAAAGAATACTTAAAAGTTTTATTAAATTCTGACGATATTTTTTCATTTCAAAAAATATTAGCAATTACGTTTACCAACAAAGCAGCAGGTGAAATGAAAGAGCGTGTGCTGTCTAGTCTAGAAGATTTTTCTGATGGAAAAGAGAATGATTTATTCACTATTATTGTCACTGAAACTGAGGTAGACAAACAAACAATTAAAGAAAGAAGTAAAAAGATATTAAACGCAATTTTACAAAATTACTCCGCCTTTTCAATTACGACAATCGATAGCTTTACCCATAAAATTATTAAAAATTTCGCTTTTGATTTAGGTTTGTCACTTAATTTTGAAGTAGAAATGGATGCGGTATCTCTATTAAACGAAGCGGTAGATGTGTTGATTTCTAAAATAGGCACAGATGAAAAATTGACAAATCTTTTAATAGCCTATTCTTTAGATAAAACAGATGATGATAAATCTTGGGATATTTCTAGAGATTTAAGTGAGTTTGCAAGACTTTTGTTAAGTGAAGAAGACGTAAAACACTTTAGAGGTCTTGCAGATAAAAAGTTAGAAGATTTTACTCGCTTAAAAGTAAGCCTTTATAAACACCAAAAAGAATTAAAAGACGCCCTAAAAAACGTGGGTCAAGATTGTCTTGAACTTCTTAAGAAAAACGATTTGGAATACAAAGATTTTATGCGTGGAACACTACCTAAATTCTTTGCTGATTTAAGCACTAAATCTGTAAATATTGATTTCATAAAGCGAAGTGAAACCATCAAAAAGGCAATCGAAAATAATCAATATTATTCTAAGTCAACGACAGATTCAGTAGCTGCTTCAATAGAAGAAATAATTCCAGAAATTGTTCGATTTTTTAAAAATTCTGAGCAAATTTATCAGCAATTTTCAATGAATAAGTTAGCGCTAAAAAGCATCATTCCTTTAGCGGTTTTAAATAATATTAACTCGGAATTAGAAACAATAAAAGAGGATAATAATATTCGTTTAAATGCGGAATTTAATCAACTAATTTCAGACAATATAAAAGACCAGCCTGCCCCTTTTATTTACGAAAGAATAGGGCAGCGGTTTCAGTATTATTTTATTGATGAAATGCAAGATACTTCCGTGTTGCAGTGGCAGAATTTAATTCCCTTAATAGCGAACACATTGGCGCAAGAAAACAGCAATTTATTGTTGGTGGGTGACGGAAAACAAGCGATTTACAGATGGAGAGGAGGAAAAGCAGCGCAGTTTATTGATCTTGGCTCAGAGGAAAAAAATCCTTTTCGGGTAGCTAAAGAAATAAAAAACTTGGAAACCAATTTTAGAAGTTTTTCAGAAATTATTAATTTTAACAATTCTTTTTTTCAATATACGGCGAACTTTCTTCAAAAAGAATCTTATAAAAACCTCTTTAAAGAGGGAAACAAACAACTTGAAAATGCTAAAAAAGGCGGATATGTTTCGTTGAGTTTTCTAGAAAAGGAAGATGATAAAGAGATAGAAAAAGTAAAATATCCTCAGAAAGTTTTAGAGAAAATAGAACAATTAAAAGAGCGTTTTTCTTTGAATGAAATTTGTGTGTTATCACGCACAAGGAAAGATGGGGTTGCAATTGCAAATTATCTTTCAGAGAAAGGAATCGCTATTATCTCATCAGAAACATTATTGTTGCAGAATAGCGAGAAGGTTTCTTTTATTATTGATGTTCTAAAAGTTTTACAAAACCCAAGTGATGAAGAAACGCGTTTTGAAATGCTCTATTTTTTGCATCAACACTTGCAGATTAAAACTCCAAAAAATAGCTTTCTTAAAGCGTTTTCAAAAGTGGATAATCAAACTATTTTGACATCTTTGAAAAATGAGGGTGTTTCATTTGAAGTTGCTGCTTTTCATCAATTGCCGTTTTATGAAAAAATTGAAGCAATTATTAGAGGTTTTAATTTGGTCAACTCTTCAGATGCTTATGTTCAATTTTTTTTAGACATCGTTTTAGAACAACAAAGAAAAGGAACGGATATTGGTGAGTTCCTAGCATTTTGGGAACTCCAAAAAGATAGATTAAGTATTGTTGCGCCAGAAAGTTCAAACGCTGTGCAAATTATGACGATTCATAAATCTAAAGGATTAGAATTTCCGGTCGTTATTTTTCCTTGTGATATAGATATTTATAGGCAAATAAAACCAAAATCGTGGTTAAATGAATTACCAGAGTCTTACAATGGTTTTAATGAATTGCTAGTCGATTATAGTAAAAGTTTATCTTTTGTAAGTGAAAGAGGATTAGAAATTTACAAGCAACAAAGAGCAGAACTAGAACTTGATAATTTTAATTTATTGTATGTTACTTTAACAAGAGCTATAGAGCAATTACATATTATAACAGAGAAGAAAATATCTACCAAAGGAGAAGAAAACACCAATTTTTATTCAGGCATCTTTATCAATTATTTAAAGCAACAAAATCTCTGGAACACAAGTGTTTTAGACTATTCTTTTGGTGATGATCATCGCGTAAGTAAAAAAGAACAAGAAAGTTCTGTCGTTGAGATTCATGAAAAATTTATTTCAACTCCATGGCAAGAACACAATATTGTATTATTAGCGGGTGCTTCTAAATTATGGAACACAGAACAGGGGCAAGCTATTGATTTCGGAAATTTATTGCACGAAATTTTCGCAAAAATTATCCATAAAAAAGATGTTGATATGATTGTTAATCACTACCATCAACAAGGAGTTTTAAATGATAAGCAAACAGCATTTATTAAGCAACGTATTAACCAAGTTGTAGAGCACCCAAAATTAGCAGCTTATTTCACGGACGAATTCATTGTCTATAATGAAAGAGAAATTGTTGCAATAGATCATCAGATAGTGATTCCTGATCGGCTGGTTTTTTTAGATAAAACGGAAGTTGTAATTATTGATTATAAGACTGGATCTCCTGCCTTAGAGCACCATCAACAATTATTAAAGTATGAAAACGTTTTGAAAACAATGAATTTTAAAGTTGATAAAAAAATATTAATTTATATAAATGAAGAAATTAATATCGTTCAAGCATAGTATTAAATAGCTCTATTGAATAGATCGGTAAAAACAAGAACTTAATTTATTATTCTTTTAGATGATTGCTTCAATTTAGTAGGTACAAATTTATAAAAAAATCAATTTTTCAAATATATAGGGGTTTAAAATTATAGAAAATGTGTTTTTTTTCGATATTTTTTCATTTTTTCTTTGTTAATAAATTTATACCTACTACTTTTGTTAATTAATAATAAGAACTTTAAATTTAAACTTTTAATAATGAAACAAATCAAATTAGCTGTGATAGCTATGTTTATGTTAGTATCAATTACCAATGTAAGCGCACAAGATGAAAACAATCCTTGGGTAATAGGTTTTGGTGTAAATAGTGTAGACCAAAGAGTTGCTGCAGGAAACTTTAGCCAAAGTCTTGAGGATTTTGTAGGTTTTGACGAGTTAAGTGACAATACGTTGCCATCAATTTCTAGAATTTCTATTGATAGATATTTGGAAAAAGGATTTTCTCTACAATTAGCAGGGTCTATAAATAAATTAGATAATTTATTTGGAGATGGTACTACCGTTGCTGAAGCAACTACTAGTGCAGATGCATTGTATTACGCAATAGATTTAGTAGTAAAATATGATTTAAACAATTTGTTTGGTCAAACAGGTTGGTTCAATCCTTACATTGCTTTAGGTGGTGGATACCAAAATATAGATTTTACAAGAGCTGATGGTCAAGATGGTAAATCTGACATAATGCTTGTTACTAATTTAGGTTTTAACACATGGTTTAATGACAATATAGGTTTGAACTTTCAAACGGGATATGGTCATCATTTTCAGCCAACAGGTTTTGATACTTTTAGACATTCTATTGGTTTAGTTGTCAAGTTTGGTGGAAAAGATACAGATGGAGATGGCGTTTATGATAAGCATGATGCTTGTCCTGAAGTAGCTGGATTAGAGGAGTTTAAAGGTTGTCCAGATGCTGATGGTGATGGAGTAACAGATGCTGATGATTCTTGTCCAGAAGTAGCTGGTTTAGCAGCGATGAACGGTTGTCCAGATGCTGATGGTGATGGAATTGCAGATAAAGATGATGCATGTCCTAATGCTAGTGGAACAAAAGCGAACAAAGGTTGTCCAGATGCTGACGGAGATGGAGTTGTAGATGGTGAAGATAAATGTGCTGATGTTGCAGGTCCTGTAGCAAATAGCGGATGTCCTTGGGTAGATACAGATGGAGATAGTGTTTTAGATAAAGATGACAAGTGTCCATTAGTAGCAGGTCTTGCTTCTGAATCAGGATGTCCTGTGATTTCAAATGCAGCTAAAATGGGTATTAACACATTTGCTAAAGCGATTTTATTCAACACAGAAAAAGTTAGTTTCAAATCAGGAGTTACTAAAGAGTTGGATGGTATGAAAGCAATTATCAATGAATTTCCTACCTCTGAATTTGTAATTAAAGGATATACAGATACAACAGGAAGTGTTTCAGGAAATTTAAAACTATCTAATAAAAGAGCAAATGCTGTTAAAAATTACTTAGTGAAAAATGGAATTGATGCTTCAAGATTAACTGTGAAAGGTTTTGGTCAAGCGGATCCAATAGATTCAAATAAGACAAGAGCTGGAAGAGCTAACAATAGAAGAGTAGAAGTTAAAGTAACAAACTAGTTTTCTAAAATAAATATTAGAAAGCCTCATCAATTTGATGAGGCTTTTTTTTATGACCTTAATTATTCTTTTTAAGTAAAAATTCTTTTTTATTTCCAATCAAAAAAATTACCTTTGCGACCTTAAAATGAGGTAAATTCTCATAAATAAAATAAATAACTCTAATTAGATACATAATGTCTACAATAACAGGTAAAGTTTCACAAATTATTGGACCAGTAATTGATGTTGAATTCAATACGGGAAATGAACTTCCTAAGATCTACGATTCTTTAGAAATTAAAAAAGCTGACGGAGCTATTTTAGTACTAGAGGTACAACAGCATATTGGTGAAGATACAGTGAGAACTATTTCAATGGATGCTACTGATGGGTTAAGTAGAGGGACAGAAGTTGTCGCTAAGGGTAATCCTATACAGATGCCAGTAGGAAACGATATTTATGGTCGTTTGTTCAATGTAACTGGTGATGCTATTGATGGATTAGGTAATTTAAAAAAAGAAGGGAAACATGGTTTGCCAATTCACAGATCTGCACCTAAATTTGAAGATTTATCAGTATCTACTGAGGTTTTATTTACAGGTATAAAAGTAATCGATTTAATTGAGCCGTATGCAAAAGGAGGTAAAATTGGATTATTTGGTGGAGCTGGAGTAGGTAAAACAGTATTGATTCAGGAGCTAATTAATAATATTGCAAAAGGACATGGTGGTTTATCAGTTTTTGCAGGTGTTGGAGAAAGAACACGTGAAGGAAATGATTTACTTCGTGAAATGTTAGAATCTGGTATTATCAAATATGGTGATGATTTCATGCATTCGATGGAAGAAGGAGGATGGGATTTGTCTAAAGTTGATAAAGCCGGAATGAAAGACTCTAAAGCTACTTTTGTATTTGGACAAATGAACGAACCACCTGGAGCACGAGCACGTGTTGCATTATCTGGTTTGACAATCGCAGAATATTTTAGAGATGGAGCAGGAGAAGCTCAAGGTAAAGATGTACTTTTCTTTGTAGATAATATTTTCCGTTTTACACAAGCAGGTTCTGAGGTTTCTGCTTTATTAGGACGTATGCCATCGGCAGTTGGTTATCAACCAACTTTAGCTACAGAAATGGGTGCCATGCAAGAACGTATTACATCAACTAAAAAAGGTTCTATTACTTCTGTACAAGCGGTTTACGTTCCTGCAGATGATTTAACGGATCCAGCACCAGCAACAACGTTTGCGCATTTAGATGCGACAACAGTATTGTCTCGTAAAATTGCTGAATTAGGAATTTATCCTGCAGTAGATCCTTTAGATTCTACTTCTAGAATTTTATCTGCTGAAATTTTAGGTGATGAACACTATAATACAGCAACCGCTGTAAAAGAAATTTTACAACGTTATAAAGAATTACAAGATATTATCGCAATTTTAGGAATGGAAGAATTATCTGAAGAAGATAAATTAGTAGTTCATAGAGCGAGACGTGTACAACGTTTTTTATCTCAACCTTTCCACGTTGCGGAACAATTTACAGGTATACCAGGAGTTTTAGTCGATATTAAGGACACTATTAAAGGATTTAATATGATTTTAGATGGTGAATTAGATAAATATCCAGAAGCAGCATTTAACTTAAGAGGATCAATTCAAGATGCAATTGATGCTGGAGAAAAAATGTTAGCAGAAGCATAAACAATTTACAGTTGGCAGTTTTTACTAACAACTAATAACTTTAAGGAAATATGTATTTAGAAATTGTTACACCAGAAGCTATATTATTTTCATCAGAAATTGATTCTTTATCAGTACCTGGTGTCAATGGTGAGTTTCAAATGTTAAATAATCATGCACCTGTTGTTTCTAATTTAAGAGCAGGAACAATTAAGATTCACATTCATACCCAAGCTAATTTAAAATTAGAAGACTTGAATGCAAAATTAATTTCTGACCAAGCAGATGATAAAATTTTAACATTAGAGATTAATTCTGGTACTTTAGAATTAAATGATAATAAAGCAATCATTTTAGCGGATTAAAAAACCGTCAATCTATAATAAAAAACCACGCAAATAAGCGTGGTTTTTTTATGTTCTAAAGAGTCCTTAATTTAAAAACCAATTTTACCTCTTACTCTAAGTAAAACTTCCTTAGCAACAATGGTTGCTTTTTCTGCTCCAATGACTAACGCTTCATCAATTTCTTGTTTGTTTTCCATAAAGTGATTGTAACGACCTCTAATGGTCGAAAACTGGGCAAGAATTAACTCATATAAAGCTTGTTTTGCATGACCATAACCATAGTTGCCGCTTTCGTAATTTACTCTCATTTCTGCAATTTGAGTTTCTGAAGCGATTAATTTATATAAACCAAAAACAGTATCATTGTCTGGGTTTTTAGGTTCTTCTAAACCTTTACTGTCTGTTTTAATCGACATTATTTGTTTTCTTAGTTTCTTATCTGGTAAAAAAATATTGATACTGTTGTTTCTAGATTTACTCATTTTTTCACCATCAGTTCCAGGAACTAATTTCGTGTGTTCTTGAATTTTAGCGACTGGGGTAACCAATGTTTCACCGACAATGTTATTAAATCGATTCGCAACATCACGTGTCATTTCTAAATGCTGTAATTGATCTTTTCCAACAGGAACAACTTCTGCATCATATAATAAAATATCTGCAGCCATTAACATCGGATACGAAAACAATCCAGAATTTACATCTCCTAATCGATCCGATTTGTCCTTAAAACTATGTGCTAATGTGAGTCTTTGATACGGAAAAAAGCAGCTTAAATACCATGTTAATTCTGTAACTTGAGGAATATCACTTTGTCTATAAAAAACGGTTTTATTGATATCTAATCCACAAGCTAACCAAGTAGCAGCAGTGCTATAGGTGTTTTCTTGTAGCTGTTTCCCTTCTTTAATTTGAGTTAAAGAATGCATGTCTGCAATAAATAAAAAAGCTTCATTTTCAGGGTTATTTGCCATTTCGATTGCCGGCAGAATAGCGCCTAATAAATTTCCTAAATGTGGTGTTCCAGTACTCTGGACGCCTGTTAAAATTCTTGACATTGTTTTTTTATTTATAGTAATTGACTCAAGAGTACGTTGTTTAATTCCTCTATTTGGACAAAAATAAGGTTTTGTTTAAGAAAACCAATCAACACAAAAGAATATTAGTATTTTTGCTTTTAAATTGGAATGTAATATTTCCATTTTCATTCATTTTTAAAGATAGATAACAAAAATTACTATTTAACATTTATTGATATTGTGAAGTATATAAAAATCCCTTTTCTTTTAGTTTGGCGCTTGTGGTTTTACCTTTTATTGTTCACAAGCATTATTATAATGTCTCCATTATTATTTATTTTTACAATAAAGGAAGCGCATTATCATTTGTTATGGAAACTAGTAAGAGCATTATCTAAAGTACTTGTTTATGGTATGGGATTTCGTTTAAAGACAAAATTAGATCAAGAAATTGAACCGAATAAGAGTTATATGTTTTGCCCGAATCACACTTCTTTAATGGATCCTTTTGTATTGGTTATTTTGAGTAAAAATCCAATAGTTTTTGTTGGAAAAAAAGAGTTGGCCAAAATTCCAATTTTCGGATTTTTTTATAAAAGAATTGTTATCATGGTAGATAGGAGTAATCCTAAAAGTAGAAAAAAAGTTTTTGAAATGGCAAAAAAGAGATTGCAAAATGGAGTCAGCATGGCTATTTTTCCTGAAGGATTAGTACCCAAAGAAGATGTTGTTTTAGCGCCATTTAAAAATGGAGCTTTTAGCTTGGCAATTGAATTTGAAATACCTCTTGTTCCTCAAACCTATTATGATTGTAAGCGTTTGTTCTCTTGGAATTTTTTAAAAGGAGGCACGGGCTGTTTTAGAGTTCATCAGCATAAATTTATCTCGACTAAAGGAGTGGCAATTGATCAGATGGAGCATTTAAAAGATAAAACATTTGAGACTATTTATACTGACTTAGCAAACGATAAAAAGTACATGAAAGACACCAATAGAAATCAATGAGCGAGCAATTAAATTACACCTATTCAAATTCTGAGGAACAATTAAATATTTGGTCACATGGGTTGGCTTTAGTAGCTAGTATCGTTGCGTTTCCTTTTTTAATTTTAAAAGCAATTTCATATTCCAGTTTTTGGATGACAAGCAGTTTTATAATTTATGGATTGAGTTTAGTTATTTTATTTTCAGCTTCAACTTTTTATCATGCAGCAAAAAATCCAAAGAAAAGAAGAAAGTTAAATATCTTTGATCACGCTGCTATTTATATATTAATAGCAGGTAGTTATACTCCTTTTTGTCTGGTAGCTTTAGTTGCTAACTCAGGGTGGTATTTATTCTTTTTTGTTTGGTTTTTTGCTTTAATAGGTGTTATTCTTAAACTTTTTTATACAGGAAAATTCCGAAAGATATCCATAACAATGTATCTCTTAATGGGCTGGCAAGTGGTGTTTCTTATAAAACCTTTAAAAAATGTATTAACAGATTTTGGTTTCAATTTATTAATTCTTGGCGGGGTATTCTATACAATAGGAGCCGTTTTGTATTCTATTAAAAAAATACCTTATAACCACGCTATTTTCCATGTGTTTGTTTTATTTGGCAGTGTCTGTCATTTTCTTGCGATCTATTTTTTGTAATTTTTTTATTTCCAATCTTTAAATGGATGTTTACAAATACTTGAATTGTAGTACTTTATATCTCCAGTAACTTCAAAGCCTAACCAGTTTGGTTTTGTAAAATACTCAGATTCAGTGTTCAATTCTACTTCTGCAATAATTAATCCTTTGTTGTCTCCATAAAATTCATCAATTTCAAAAGTATGCAGACCTACGCTTACTAAATATCTAGTTTTTTCAATGATACTGGGTTCACAAAGTAATAATAAATCTTCAGCTTCTTGTTTTATGATTTCTTTTTCCCATTCAAACCTAGTAGTTCCAGCTTCGTTAGATTTCCCTTTAATGGTTATAAAAGCATTGTTGTCAGCAATTCTAATTCTTACAGTTCTATTTTTATCAGAATTTAAATATCCTTGTTTAATGTATTTTTTTGTGTGACTTTCACTTTTAAAATCATCATTTATAACCAAAAATTTCCTTTCTATTTCTACGCCCATAAAATCTTTAGATTTTTGTACTAATGTAAGTGTTTTATCGTTATTGTAACAATAAATAAATATCTTTGAGAATCTAATTTAAAGAATGAAAAAACTCCTTTTACTTTCCAGTTTATTTTTCTCACTTTCGTTTTCCGCTCAAACAGATTACAGTGATTCTTGGGAAGATTTCTACTCTTATAATAACGTGAAAGATTTTATTAAAGTAGATGACGTAATTTATGCACTGGTAGACAATGCTGTTTTTACTTATGATATTGTTACAAAAGAGATTAATAAGTTATCTTCAGTGCAAGGTTTGACTGGAGAAACTACAGCATCAATATATTTCAATAAAAGTTTTCAACGATTGATTATTGGTTATGAAAATGGATTGATTGAAGTGGTAGATAATGATGGTAGCATAACGATTTCATCTAACATTGTCGATTTCAATCAATCTGGAAGAAAGAGGATAAATCATTTTAAAGAATTTAATAATAAGTTATATGTATCTACTCCGTTTGGTATTGTGGTGTACGATATCGAAAAGTTAGAGTTTGGAGACACTTATTTTATTGGAAACAATTCAAGTTCGTTAGAAGTTTATCAAACCGAAGTTCTTAATGGGTTTATATATGCAGCTACAGATACGGGGGTTTTTGTAGCAGATATAAATAGTAATTTATTGATAGACTTTAATAATTGGGAAGAACAATTCTCAGGAAGAAACTTTCCTCAAATTACACTATTTGACAATCAATTATTTGTGGTCGAAGGAACTAAGTTATATCACTTAAGTGGAAGTGTTTTAGTCCAAGTAAGAAATTTTAATGAACCTATTAAAGCGCTTAAATCTTCAAGTTCACATTTGTCTGTTACGTTAAATAAATCGGCTGTTATTCTAGATGTTATACTGAATCAAGTTTTTAGGTTTTCCGCAAATACAATTTTCGATTTTACTCTAAACACTTCTTTATTTGAAAGTAATAGTGTTTTTTTAGGGACTAAAGAATTTGGAATTTTAAATACAAATTCAACTCAAATTACAAGTTTTACAGAGTATCATCCAGAGGGACCTTTGTCTAATGATGTTTTTTCTATAACAGCCCAAAATAATAGTTTATGGGCAGTTTATGGTGGGTATAGTGGTACTTATACTCCAATCCAAAGAAGGCAAGGTTATAGTCATTTTAATGGAGAAAATTGGATTAACACAAAATTCAACGCTAGTTTACCAGGAGATTTAGTCGCTGTTACTATTGATCCAAATAATGAAAATAAAGTTTTTATAAGCGCTTTGGGTGTAACTAGCAATATAAATGTGTCGCCAACAGGAGGTTTGTTAGTCGTAGAAAATGATATTGTAACACAAACATATAATCATTTAAATAGTGCTTTTAAACCAATTTCTATTTCACTACCAAATATAAATATTAGAGTTAGTGGCGCTGTTTTTGATAATCAAGGAAATCTCTGGGCTACTAATTATGAAACTAATGAAGAGTTGATAAAATTTTCTGCTACCGAACAATGGAGTAGTGTTGATTTAACAAGTATTAAAACTAGTGATGCAGCGGGGTTAAATGAAATATTTGTAGACAGAAATAATAGTATTTGGATTGGCTCTAGAAGAAATGGCGTTTATATTTATAACGAAAACGGGAACAGAAAAAAAGCATTGATAGCCACTCCAAATTTAGGGAATTTACCCGACTTAAATGTACGAACTGTTGCAGTTGATGCGAATAATAGAGCTTGGATAGGCACCCAGTCTGGATTGGTTATGTATTCTAATGCATCAGGTGTTTTTGATGATGCAACTCCCAATGCAAATGCAGTTGTAATTAATGGAGATGAAAATGGTTTTGGCGAACGACTTTTAGGAGATCAAACAATTAATTCAATCGTGGTAGATGGTGCAGATAATAAATGGTTTGGTACGGACAATGGCGGTGTTATTTATACAAATCCAAATGGACAAAGAACATTGGCAAATTTCAGTATGCAAAACTCACCACTTCCAACCAATAAAATTGTAAAAATTTCGGTAGATAATAGTACAGGGAAAGTGTATTTTGCTACCAATAAAGGAATTGTTGTTTATAACAGCAAAGTTGCGCCTTTTGGTGATGTTTTAGGTGCTGTTTATGCATATCCGAATCCTGCGTTAAAAAACCACCAAACCGTAACGATAGACGGCAGAAAAGGAACACATTTACCAAAAGGAACAAATATAAAAATTTTGGATGTTGCAGGAAATTTAGTTTATGAAACCAACGTTGAAGAAGGACAGGAATTAAAAGGAGGAAAAGCGGTATGGGATAAAAGAAATCTTGCAGGAAATAAAGTTGCTTCGGGTATTTATATTGTTTTATTATCTAGTGATGATGCTTCAGAAACAGCTGTTACAAAAATTGCAATTGTAAACTAATGGCGGTAGTAACTACAAAAGCAATAGTATTAAGCACTCTTAAATATAGTGATTCAAGTTTAATTGTAAAGTCTTACACTCAGGAAGAAGGATTAAAATCGTATTTAATTAGAGGCATTCTAAAAGCTAAAAAAGGAGGATTAAAAATCGCCTATTTTCAACCATTAAACCAACTTAATATTGTCGCAAGTCACCGAAATAAGGGCTCTTTAAACACCATTAAAGAAGCACAAATTTCTTACCCATACAAAACAATTTACAAAAATATTATAAAACAGTCTGTTGTTTTATTTTTATCAGAAGTGCTATCTTATTCTATTAAAGAGGAAGAAAAGAATAACGCCCTTTTTGAGTATATAGAAACGGGACTAGTTTGGTTAGACTTACATGATAAAGTTGCGAATTTTCATTTATTATTTTTATTAAATCTTACCCGATTTTTAGGGTTTTATCCAGATTTAACAGAAAAAGAAAAAATTGGGTTTGATTTATTAGAAGGCAATTTTACAAATGTAACCTCTCAGAAAAATGTAATCTACGGAAATAATTTTTATCAATTTAATAAGCTGTTAGGCATAAATTTTGATAGTATTGAAAACGTGTCTTTTAACAAACAAGAAAGGCAGATTGTCTTAAAAATAATAATTCAATATTTTGAATTACATTTGGACGGTTTTAAAAAACCAAAATCGTTGCAAATTTTAGAAACAGTGTTTAGTTGATGAAGTATCTAATTTTCATATTCTTTTTTTTAATAAATAATTTTTCTTTTTCTCAAAAGGTAAAGGCGATAGACAAACAAACAGGTAAAATTGTTCGAAATGTTACAGTATATAATGACGCTTTGACAATCAATTTATCTTCTGATAATGAAGGTTTCGTGGATATTTCCGGGTTTAAGAAAAACGAGAAAATTGTTTTCTCTCATATTTCGTATGCGCTAATAAAAATTAAAAAAGCGGTACTTCAAAAACAAAATTGGTGCCTCTTTTTAACCAAACAATCAGAACAATTAGATGAGGTTGTTTTATCTATTTTTAAGAAAGAAGAAAAAATAAACAGAATTGCAGCACAAGTTGCTGTTATTTCTGCAAAAGATATTCAAAAAACAGCCCCACAAACTTCCGCAGATTTATTAGCAACAATACCAGGAATCAAGGTGCAAAAATCTCAATTCGGAGGTGGTAGTCCAGTAATTCGTGGTATGGAATCGAATCGTGTCTTGTTAGTTGTTGATGGTGTCAGAATGAACAATGCAATATATAGAAAAGGACATTTACAGAGTTCCATCACTGTAGCTCCAAATATGTTAGATAAAACAGAGGTTATTTTTGGACCTTCATCTGTTGTTTATGGCTCAGATGCCTTGGGAGGTGTCATCCATTATTATACCAAGACCCCAAAATTGTCTGAACAAAAAGAGGTAAAGAGTCACTTGTTTTCTCGTTTTTCAACAGTGAACCAAGAAATCACAACGAATGTTTCTGCAGAATTGAGCTATACTAATTGGGCTTCTTTTACCAGTATTTCTTATAGTGAATTTGGCGATTTATTAAGTGGATCCAATCGATCTCATGGTTTTAATGATTGGGGGAAAGTAGTTTATTATTCAGAAAATGTAAACGGAAATTATAGTGAGAACACAACTAAAAATGGGAGCCCAGCATTACTGAGAAACACGGGTTATCATCAGACAGACGTATTGCAAAAGTTTTTTGTTCCACTATCAAAAAACACAGACTTAAAAGTAAATATTCAATATTCTACCTCATCTGACATTCCAAGATTTGATCGACTAACAGAATTGAATGATGAAACAGATGTATCCAATTTAAAATTTGCAGAATGGTATTACGGCCCTCAAAATAGATTGTTAATTTCTTCGCAATTATTGATGAATCCAAATAAAAATTGGCTAGAAAGTGGAACAATTACAGCAGCATATCAAAATATTCAAGAAAGTAGAATTCAACGTAAATTTGGAAGTTTAAATCGTTCTTACAGAGAAGAAAGTGTAAATATATTTAGTTTGAATGGAGACTTTTCTGTGTCTCTAACGAAAGACAAAAAACGCGCATTGTCTTATGGATTTGAATTTGCACATAATGATGTTGCTTCTAATTCTTATGGGAAAACATTACATATTTCTAACGGAAAAATAAAAGGTTTTTCTAATGATTTTAAAGTCCAATCTCGTTATCCAGATGGTGGCAGCAATTACATGAGTGCTGCTGTATATTTTGATTACAGACAAGATATTAATCGTAAATCGACCTTAAATTCTGGTATTCGATTTACAAATACGAACTTAAATGCAACCTGGGTTGATGAAACCTTTATTGTGTTGCCTAATAATGACATCAATACAAATAATGCTGCAGTTACAGCGACTATTGGTTATGTTTTTAGAGCAAATAAAACTTGGCAACTAAATAGTGTTATTTCATCTGGTTTTAGGTCTCCAAATATAGATGATGTTGGTCGTATTCGAGAAAAAAGAGGCAATGTTACGCTACCCAATATTCATGTAAAACCAGAATTTGCATACAATGCAGAAATTGGAATCAAGAAGTATTTTAATGACAGAAAATTTAAGTTAGGAGCCAACCTATATTATACATTGTTAGATAATTACATTCAAAGAGATTTTATTTTAGATGCTAATGGAAATAAAACAAAGCAACTTTTTGACGGAATAGAAGGAACTGCTATTTCTAATCAAAATAAAGGTAGGGCATACATTTTTGGATACACCCTCAATTATTTAGGAAAGATAGCTGCTACAATTCATACCTCAGGTTTCATAACTTATACAAAAGGTAGGACCTATGATACGGAAGAACCATTGTCTTCTATTCCGCCACTTTTTGGTCAGTTTGAATTGAATTACAAAAAAAATAAAATTGAATTAGGAGCAGATGTAAGATTCAATAGTAAAAAAGATATTGAAGATTTTAATTTTAATGAAGGGATAGACAATCATGATTTAACACCAATTGTTGATCAAAGTATCGTGAATGCAGATGCAACTAATTATGTAGATAAATACTACGGTACACCTAGTTGGATGATTTTTAGTGTGAATGGAAAATATCTTGTAAATGAGCACTTTTCTATACAAGCAAGAATGAGCAATTTGTTTGATGAACACTATATAGAGTTTGCTTCTGGAGTTGCTGCTCCCGGAAGAAATTTATCGGTTTCTTTTTTAGCTAGTTTTTAATTTCACCTCTTTTCCCCTTCTTCAGTAAAATTTTCATTCAAAGATTTTTCTGTTTTTATAATACATACAACTACAGAAAGAAATACCAAAGTCATAGGTTGCCAAGTAAACTCTTTGGCTACAAAATTGGCTAGTACTAAACCACCTAAAAAAGAAATACCCGAATATATGATTAAGTTTTTTGAGAAAACTGTATTTGCAAAATTCCATATTTTTTGATTCAACATTGTTTTGTGTGTTCTGTATCCGTACCAATTATTTATTTTTTTTGGAGGAAATTTCCAGAACATAATACTCAATAAAAATAGCAACCCATTTGTGGTTAAAATATAAGTAAAAGGACTCATTGTTGTTTGTATTTTTTAATTTTGCTTACTGCTTACTGCTTACTGCTTACTGCTTACTGCTTACTGCTTACTGCTTACTGCTCACTGCTTACTGCTTACTGCTTACTGCTTACTGCTTACTGCTTACTGCTTACTGCTTACTGCTTACTGCTTTTTTTTGTTTTGGTCTTAACAAGCCTTCCTGTGCAAAAGAAGCAACTAATTTGCCTTCTCTTGTAAAAATATTTCCTTTAGACAATCCTCTCGCGCCAAAAGCATTTGGAGATTCAGCAGAAAACAACATCCAATCATCAAAGTCGAAATCTCTAAAAAACCACATAGAATGATCCAAACTTGCCGTTTGTGTGTT
Organism: Polaribacter sejongensis; assembly: GCA_949545755.1. Lineage (GTDB taxonomy): Bacteria > Bacteroidota > Bacteroidia > Flavobacteriales > Flavobacteriaceae > Polaribacter > Polaribacter sejongensis_A. The sequence continues at coordinate 34,954 of CATITK010000054.1, forward strand.
TCCAAAATTATGTTCACTTGCATTTGGATTAAAAGCAGCATTTAAGATATTATAATCAGAAATATAGGTTAAAATTTCTTGTTTTGTTCTAAGGTCTAAATTTTGTTTTTCACCTTTTAACCGAAACCACACTTGTTCATTTGGGGGTAAGTTTTCTGGTGCTAATGGATTTGGAATTCTTACAGGTTTAAATTCAATAGGTCTTTCAATACTTAAAAAGTATTTCATAGATTTTGGTAAAAAATCACCAAATTGAGTTAGAATATCATCCCAACTTAATAACTCTTCTGGTTGTTTTATTCCTGATTTTAAAGTCATTTGATGCTCAAAACCCTCTTCTTTTTTATGAAATGAAGCCGCCAAAATAAAAATAGTTTTATGATGTTGACTTGCCGTAACTCTTCGTGTAGAAAAGTTACCTCCATTTCTTACTTCTGAAACATGATAATTAATAGGAATTGATATGTCGCCTGCTTCTAAGAAATAAGAATGTAATGAATGTAAAAATTTGTTTTTGGGTATTGTTCTATGGGCTGCATTTATAGCTTGTGCTACTAATTGTCCACCAAAAACATGAGGACTTCCAATAGGCACACTATTGCCACTAAAATTATGATTCCCTAAATCGTTTAAGTGTAAAAGTGCAGTTAATTCTTTCCTATTTTTCATGCTTAATTTCTAAAGTTTAAAAGGAAATTTTTGTTGATATGGAGTTGGTTGAACTCGCTGCAAAAACAACTTTAAAATTTTATTTGTGATTCGTTTCTTATGACGAAGATACATGGTTAAATCTTGAGGAACAGCACCAATAGAACTTTTTATTTCGCTAGCAGTTCTCCCAAAATTAATAATTTTTAGTTTTTTGTTGATGGCAATTTCTATATAATTATACAGCATTCTTTGGTAAATTGCGTGACTTCTATTTAACTGATAGTCAAGACCTACGAAGTGGGCGTCTAGAGATTTGTTATTTATTATACCAGACATAAAACCTACAATTTCTTTTTCTAACCAATAGGTTTTTAAAATATAATCATCCCCAAATTTTTCTTTTAAATCTTTATAAGTTTCTAAATTAAAATCCTCTAAATTAAAACCTGCCCTGGACGCAACTTTTTCATACAAAGCGGTCATTTTAGGTAGTTTTTGATCTATGTTCTTTAAAGTAACTTCTTCTATTCGAATATTGTTACTTTGCTTAAAAACTTTTCTTGCTTTTACTCGAAACTTTGTTTTCAGAGCAGCTAAATAATCATCAAAATTTAGCCAATTTAAATCCAGTTGAAGCATCATATTTGGTTCAACAGAAAATGGATGATACTTGTAGTCTTTCAACTCATTAGTAATAAAAAGAGATTCATTCATAAAATCTTTTAATAGAAAAGCATCAATTTTTAATTTTTCATTTGCATTGACAAAATGCAAAATAGCTTTGGCTAATTCTTTAATTACTTTTGGCTTATTTTGCCCCTTTTGTATAAAGATACCGTGTTCTCCACTTACAAAAGGATTTCCAGATATTAATAATTTAAAAGGTTTATCATCTTTTAAAACGCCTATTTTTCTTCCTATATTTTTTAAAAGATTAAAATTATTTTGAATTGAATTGATATAAAAGTCTACTATTTGAAGAGAAGAAAAAGCAATTGGATTTTCATTTTTATCAACCAAAATAATATACGAAAACACCATTTCGGAATGATTTTTTTCAATAGATTTTAAAAAGTCTCTATGAAAATAAACATTGTGTTCACATTGAAGCGTTTCCCAAAATTGGGTAGGAATTTCATCTATTGAAGAGAAAAAAAGCGCGATATTTGTGTTCGAATAACAACTCAAATTAATTTATATATTGTGTTAAATTTTAGGACTTGTAAAATTTTCTTAAAAAAATAACTAAATCATAAAAGTTATGATGTCTTGTATTTGTATGTGAAAATAAAGATTTTTCCATTTTAAAATAACTAACAATAACTTTTTTTTGACAAAGTTACGCTTAAACAATATAATAAAGGTGCTGTGTAAAAAAAAGTATCTTTGTAATGACTATAAAAATTTCTTAACTTTTTTAATATGAAGTTAAATTGAACTAATTATGAGAAAACTTATTCTAGCAATACTTGGTGTTTTAATTATTTTGGGAACCTATTTTTTAGGAAATTATCTGGTAGCAAAAAACCAAAAGGCAAAGCCAAAATTTAAAAAACAAATAAAGACTGTTTTTGTAGAGTTAGTTGAGAATACATCCATTCCTGTCATTTTATCTGCAAGTGGAGGTCTTATTGCTAAAAATAAAATCGAGTTATTTTCTGAAGTTCAAGGAGTTCTAAATGCTTCAAGCAAGGCATTTAAGGTAGGGACACGTTTTGATAAAGGTGAAACTTTATTGAGTATAAATAGTGAAGAGTTTTACACTAGTTTACAATCGAAAAAGAGCAATCTGAGCAACTTAATTATATCCATTTTACCAGATTTACGTTTAGATTATCCGAATCAATTTAAAAAATGGGAAAGTTATTTGAAAAGTTTTAATATTGATAAAACTGTACCAAAATTACCTCCCTTTAATTCAGATAAAGAAAAATATTTTATTTCAGGCAGAAATATTTTAATCGCTTATTACAATGTTAAAAATCTTGAAGTTCGTTTAGCAAAACATCAAATCAAAGCTCCTTTTTCGGGGATTTTAACCGAAACTTTATTGAGTCCAGGAACTTTAGTACGAGTTGGACAAAAATTAGGTGAATATATAGATCCAAATATCTATGAGATGGAAGTTGCTATCAATTCAGAATTTGTCGATTTATTGAAAGTTGGTAATGCTGTAGCACTTTCTAATTTAGAAAAAACGAAAAATTATACAGGAAAAATTGTACGTGTAAACGGGAAAGTAGATCAGGTTTCGCAAACGATAAAAGTATTTATAGATATAAAACATAAAGATTTAAAAGAAGGAATGTTCTTAGAGGCCCATGTGGTTGTAAACTCAGTGGCAGAAGCTATTGAAATTTCTAGAAAACTACTAATAGATAATAAGGGAGTCTACACTGTTAAAAATGATAGCGTTTTAAGCTTAATAACTGTAGATCCAGTTTATTTTTCAGCAGAAAAAGTGGTGATTAAAGGATTGAAAAACAACGACAAAATTTTAAGCCAAACACTTCCTGGTGCTTTTCATGGTATGATTGTTAAAATCAATAAAAAGAAGTAAGCATGAAAAAAATCATTACTTACTTTATTAAATATCCAGTTGCAGTAAATGTTATAATTATTGCTTTTATAGCCTTTGGTTTTGTGGGGGCTTTCAATATGAAATCATCTTTTTTTCCACTAGTAGATTCTCAATTAATTAGAATTTCTTTAGCATATCCTGGTGCATCTCCTGCAGAAATGGAGGAAGGAGTTGTCTTAAAAATTGAAGATAATTTAAAAGGAATTGTAGGTGTAGAAAGAGTAACATCCGTTTCTAGAGAAAACGCTGCACGTGTAAATATTGAGGTAGAAAAAGGCAAGAATATAGATATTGTTTTATCAGATGTGAAAAATGCAGTTGATAGAGTCCCTTCCTTTCCTTCTGGTATGGAACCACCTGTAATTGCGAAAGTAGAAAGTATAAGACCAACGATTAGTTTTACAATAAGTGGAGAAAGTGTCTCTTTAAAATCGTTAAAACAAGCTGCAAGAAATGTAGAAAATGAGATTCGAGGAATCAAAGGAATTTCTCAAGTAGCTTTATCTGGTTTTCCAGAGGAAGAAATAGAAATTGCGGTTCGTGAAAATGATTTACGTGCATATAACTTATCCTTTTTAGAGGTTGCAAATTCAATTAGAAACTCGAATATTTTAATTACTGGTGGAAATATAAAAACAGTTGATGAAGATTACCTTATTCGTGCAAGCAACCGCTCTTATTACGGAATTGACCTTCAAAATTTAATTGTAAGATCAGAAATAAATGGAAATATTATTCGTTTAAAAGATGTTGCAGAATTAAGAGATACTTGGTCTGAAAACCCTGATAGATTATATTTTAATGGAAATTTAGCGATCGATATTACTGTAAGTAATACAAATAATGAAGATTTAATTTCTTCAGCAGATAAAATTAAAGAATACATAGAAAAGTACAATCAAGAACATCAAAATATTCAATTGAATGTAACAAGTGATCGAAGTACAACACTAAATGATAGAACTTGGCTGCTAACTAAAAATGCCATTTCAGGAATACTACTAGTGCTGTTTTTCTTAGCCCTTTTTTTAAATTTAAGACTGGCAATTTGGGTAGCATTTGGTTTGCCAATCGCTTTTTTAGGCATGTTTATTTTTGCCTCGCAATTTGGTGTGACCATAAATGTTTTATCACTCTTTGGGATGATTATCGTAATTGGTATTTTAGTAGATGACGGAATTGTAATCGGAGAAAATATTTATCATCATTACTATGATTTAGGAAAATCAAAAATACAAGCCGCAATAGATGGAACAATGGAAGTAATTCCACCAATTGTTTCCGCTATTTTAACAACAATAATTGCCTTTTCTACTTTCTTCTTTGTGGATGGTAGAGTAGGAAGTTTCTTCAGTGAAGTTTCTACCATTGTTATCTTAACCTTATCTGTTTCTTTAATTGAAGCTTTGATCATTTTGCCAGCACATATTGCACATTCGAAAGCTTTAGATAGAAAAAAACTAGAAAACGGCCTGCCTAAAAAAACAAATAAAGTTGATGCTTTCTTTAAGAAAATGAATCGAGGAGCAAATACTGTTTTAGAAAAATTTAGAGACCACTACTACATGCCTTTTTTAAAGTTTTCTTTGGGAAACCGGTTCTTTATATTATGTGTTTTTGTAGCAACGCTTTTAATTAGTTTTTTTGCTTTAAAAGCAGGTGTTATAAAAAGTTCTTTTTTTCCAAGAATTGCCAGCGATAGAGTTCAGATTTCGCTAAATATGCCACAGGGAACGAACGAAAAAATTACAGATTCTGTAATTTCTTTTATCGAAGAAAAAGTAAGGTTGGTTAATAAAGAATATTCAAAAAAGCAAACGGATAATTTAGATATTGTAGAAAATATAATTAAAAGAGTTGGACCCGGAAGCGCAAACGCAACCTTAAGTGTAAATCTTTTACCCGGAGAAATTCGCGATTTTTCTTCTCCAGAAATCACCAATGCCATTCAGCAAAAAGTAGGAAAAGTTTATGGTGTAGAAAGTTTAGTTTTTGGTTCTGGAGGTAATTTCGGTGGAAGCCCTGTAGCCGTTTCTTTGTTAGGAAATAACATTAGAGAATTAAAAGCAGTTAAAGCTGAATTAAAAAAAGAGTTAGAAAAAAACCCTTTACTAAAAGACGTTACCGATAACGACCCCGCGGGTATTAAAGAAGTTCGCATTCAATTAAAAGACAATGCATATATATTAGGTTTAAATTTGCAATCTATAATGATGCAAGTGCGTTCTGGTTTTTTTGGTTTTCAGGCACAACGTTTTCAGCGAGGTCAAGATGAAATTAAAGTCTGGGTTCGATACGATAAAAAAGATCGATCTTCTATTAAGAATTTAGATGATATGCGCATTGTAACTCCTTTAGGAATAAGAATTCCTTTTTCTGAAATTGCAGATTACACTATAGAAAGGGGAGATATTGCCATTAATCATTTAGAAGGAAAACGAGAAATTCAAATTACGGCAGATTTAAAAGATTTAAGTGCGAGTGCAACCGCTATTTTAGAGAATATCAAAACGAATATTATGCCAGACATTTTGTCTAAATACCCTACAGTTTCTCCGCTGTATGAAGGACAAAATAGAGAAGCTAAAAAAACGACAGATTCTGTAAACAAGATTCAATGGATTATTTTAGGGTTGATTTATATTGTAATTGCCTTTACCTTCCGTTCTTATAGTCAACCAATTTTATTAATTTTTATGATTCCTTTTAGTATGATAGGGGTTATTTGGGGGCATTATGTGCACAATTTTGCGATTGGAATTTTATCCTTTTTAGGAATTATTGCTTTAATCGGAATTATGGTAAATGATGGTTTGGTGTTGATCGGAAAATTCAACAGTTATTTAAAAGAAGGTATAAAATATGATGCCGCTTTAATCAAAGCAGGTCAATCTCGTTTTAGAGCTATTTTCTTAACATCATTGACAACTGTTGCAGGATTGGCACCTTTAATATTTGAAAAAAGTAGGCAAGCCCAATTTTTAATTCCTATGGCAATTTCTATCGCTTATGGTATTGCAATTGCAACGGTATTAACGCTGGTTATGTTGCCTTTATTATTGTCAGTTTCTAATTCTATGAAAGTAGGCATTAAATGGTTAATAACCAATAGAGAAGTAACCAAGGAAGAAGTAGAAAGAGCTATTATAGAATCTAAATTTGATGAAAATGAAGATCATTAAAAATACAATTGTAGCGGTCGTTTTTTTATCGACTTTACAGGGAGTGTCGCAAGAAGTTCTAACAAAAAAAGAAGCTTTAAAAATTACACTAGAGAATAACTTCGGCATTAAAATAGCAAATAATAACCTGGAAGTTGCTAAAAATAATGCGAGCATTTATAATAATGGTTATTTGCCAACGGCTTCTGTTTCTTCAGGTGCAAATTACAGAAGTGAAAATCAAGATATTAATTTTCAGCAGCGTAGTCGTGATACTATAATTAGTGGTGCAGTAACAAAATCATACAATGCTTCTTTGAATTTGAGATACCTCATTTTTGATGGATTAGGAAGAAAATACAATTATCAACAATTAAAAGAAACCTATAATTTAACAGAAATACAAGCTAGAGAAACGATAGAGAATACGTATTTAAGATTGTTTACTTCCTATTTCCAAATTGCTCGTTTATCAGAAAATAACCATAATTTATCAGAAACTTTACTCATATCTAAAAGGCGGCTAAAGCGGGCAACTTATCAATATGAATATGGACAATCGACAAAGTTAGAGCTATTAAATGCAGAAGTTGATGTCAACAATGATCGTATTGCTTTTATCAGATCGAAGCAACAATTAAACAATGCGAAACGTGGTTTAAATGTAATTCTTGGAGTTGAAAAGGAAATAACTTATCAAGTTGAAACAAATATTGAATTCAATACAATGATGAATTTTAATCAGCTAGAACAAAAAACAAAGGCAAACAATAGTTTGTTAAAGCAAAACGAAAAGAACATTGCTATTAGCGAATTCAATATTAAAATAAACAAATCTAATTTTTTACCAAGTTTAGCTTTAAATTCTTCTTATGGGTGGAATAAAAGTGAGAATCCAGTTACTTCATTTTTAGCGGGTGCAACTACAACTGGATTAAATGCAAGTTTAAACTTGTCTTGGAATTTGTTTGATGGAGGAAGCACTAAGACTCGAATTGCTAACTCAAAAATAGCTTTAGAAAACCAGCAAATATTATTAGCACAACAAAAAATAACTATAGCAAACAATTTAAAAAATACTTGGGAGAATTATCAAAACCAATTGTTCATTTTAAAAGCACAAGAAAAAAACGTTTTAACCACTCAAAATAATTTTGAAAGAAGTAAAGAACGCTACGAATTGGGGCAAATTACTTCGATAGCATTTCGACAAGCTCAGGTGAATTTAATCAATTCTAAAACTGCTTTTAACAACGCAAAATTTGATGCAAAGTTGATCGAATTACAACTTTTACAGATGAGTGGAGATATTCTAAATGTCAATTTTTAACATTGATTTTTAATAATCAATTGAAGTACAATTATTAAAAATTTAGTAGACGAGTAGTTGCTGAAGAATTCGTGTTCTTTTAATGACAATCTAAACTATAAAATCCACCACAATTTTCTGTCCTTTTTTTAGAAAATTGAGTAATTAAATAGGCCGTTGTAATTAAGTTTCTTAGTTCGCATAAATCTACTGAAAGCTCTGAGTGGTCATACAAACGTTTGTTATCCTCATAAAGTACTCGTAATTTTTTTTCAGCACGTTTTAAACGTTCATTAGAACGAACAATACCAACATAATTTGTCATGATCGTTTTAACTTCATTCCGATCATTGGTAATTAATATTTTTTCCATGTTTTTAATAACTCCACTATCATTCCAAACAGGAATATCTTTCGGCATTTTAGCTTTATTGTATTTTTTAGAAATATTTAAATAAGCTCTGTGAGCATAGACCAGTCCTTCCAATAAAGAATTAGAAGCTAATCTGTTTCCTCCGTGTAAACCAGTTCTAGTCACTTCCCCACATGCATAAAGTTTTTTAATAGATGTCTTCGCATTTTTATTCACATTTACACCCCCACAAATATAATGTGATGCGGGTACAACAGGAATAAAATCTTTTGTGACATCAATATTAAGAGAAGCACACTTTTCTGTAATATTAGGAAAATGCTCTTTAAATTTATGTTGATCTAATTGGGTACAGTCTAAATATACGTGAGGTTTTCCACTCTTTTTTAATTCACTATCTATGGCTCTTGCAACAATGTCTCTAGACGCTAGTTCTCCTCTTTCGTCATACTTATGCATAAAAAAAGCACCATTGTAATCTCTTAATTTAGCACCAAAACCTCTAACAGCCTCTGAAACTAAGAAAGCTGGATATTCACCAGGATTGTATAATGCAGTTGGGTGGAACTGAATAAATTCCATTTCAGAAATTTCTGCTTTTGCCCTGTAAGCGATTCCGATACCATCACCAGTTGCAATAGTTGGATTTGTGGTCGTTTCATAAACTTGTCCGTTTCCTCCAGAAGCCAAAACTGTAAATTTGCTGATAAAAGTTTTTACCTTATCTTCTTTAACATCGATAACATAAGCACCAAAACAAGAAACTTTGCCATTCCGTTTTGTTTTCTTGTTTTTTACCTGATGTTGCGTAATTAAATCAATGGAGTAATGATGTGTAAGGAATTCAATATTTGGTAATGCATTTACTTGATTTAATAAAGCTCTTTCAATTTCCGCACCTGTAATATCTGTGTGGTGTAAGATTCTATTTTGGGAGTGACCTCCTTCACGACCTAGATCGTAATCGCCCTTATCATTTTCGTCAAATCTTGTGCCCCAACGGATCAATTCTTCTAACCTTTCAGGAGCATCTTCTATCACCATTTTTACAATTTCTTCATCACATAAACCATCGCCAGCAAGTAGGGTGTCATCAATATGCTGCTGAAAACTATCTACTGTTTTGTTGTAAACGGTAGCAATTCCTCCTTGCGCATAATTTGTGTTAGATTCACTTTGTTCATCTTTAGTAATGATTGTAATTTTAGCATCCTTAAAAGCTGTAGCAGTTTTAAGTGCAAAAGTTAATCCTGAAATACCAGAACCAATCACCAAAATATCAGTAGAAATTATTTTTTTATTAGGTAACATTGTAAGTCTTTATATAGAAATATCTAACATTCTTTGAATAGGTATGATTGCTTTTTCACACAATGTTGCATCCACTTCAATATCAGGTAATTCATATTTTAAACACAAATATAATTTTTTTAAAGTATTCATCTTCATATAAGCACATTCACTACAAGCACAAGTGTTATCTTCTTTTGCTGGTGCAGGAATAATTTCTTTATCAGGATTTTCTTGCAACATCTGATATAAAATTCCAGCTTCAGTAGCTACAATAAACTTCTTCTTTTTACTGTTTCTTACATGATTTAAAAGGCCAGAAGTAGAACCAATATATTTAGCAACTTTAAGCATGTGGGCTTCAGATTCTGGATGTGCTATTAATTCTGCATCAGGATGTTCTTTATATAAATCTATTAATTTTTCCATAGAAAAAGCCTCATGTACCATACAAGCTCCATCCCAAAGTAACATCTCTCTGCCAGTTTCTTTATTTAAATATGCGCCTAAATTTCTATCAGGAGCAAAAATAATAGGTTGGTCTTTCGAAATAGAATCTATGATTTTTCTAGCGTTAGAAGAAGTACAAACGTAATCACTTAAGGCCTTAATCTCAGCGGAACAATTAATATAGGTAACAACAATATGATCTGGATGTTGTTTTTTAAATTCTGAAAATTTTTCTGGAGGACAAGAATCTGCTAATGAGCAACCAGCTAACAAATCGGGTAGTAATACTTTTTTACTTGGGTTTAAAATTTTTGCAGTTTCTGCCATAAAATGAACTCCTGCAAAAACAATAATATCCGCTGCTGTTTTGGCTGCTTGTTGTGCTAAAGCTAAACTATCACCAACAAAATCTGCAATTTCTTGGATTTCATCTATTTGATAATAATGTGCTAAAAGAACAGCATTCTTCTTTTTTTTGAGTTTTAAAATTTCCTCACGATAATTAATAGCAGGTGTCTCAATATCTAAAAATCCTCTTTCGGTAAGATTTTTTTTTGCAGCATTTAAATTTTCCATAAAAATGTTTATTTTGAACTGTACTGCAAATATAAACCCTATTTTGTTGTCAAGAAAATGATTGATGTCATTCTATTGAATTATAATTATAATGTGTTAACAAAATGAATCTATCTGAAGGTTTTTGGGAAAATAAGTACAAGAAGAATAAAACGGGTTGGGATTTAGGTGAAGTTTCACCTCCTCTAAAAACTTACTTTGATCAGCTAACCAATAAAAACTTAAAAATTCTAATTCCTGGCGGTGGAAATTCTTACGAGGCAGAATACCTTTTTAAAAATGGTTTTAAGAATGTATATGTAGTAGATATTTCTGAAACTGCTTTAAAAAACATAAAAAATAGAGTTCCAGATTTTCCACTATCACAACTATTGCATGCGAACTTTTTTGATTTGGATGCTACTTTTGATTTGGTGATAGAACAAACTTTTTTCTGTGCAATAGATCCTAATTTAAGAGAAAAATATGCATTAAAAATGAAGGAACTCTTGCGCGAAAATGCAAAATTAGTTGGGCTGCTTTTTGATGCAAAACTAAATGAAGAACACCCACCTTTTGGCGGAACTATAAAAGAATACAAAGGATATTTTCAACCCTATTTTGCTATGAATATTTTTACAAAATGTGAGAATTCATTTTATAATAGGCAAGGAATGGAGCTATTTATAAAGTTAGTGAAAAAGTGAAAAGAGGCTATTTTCATTTAAGAAAATAACCTCTTTTATACTAAATTAGTTGGTCTCTTATAATGAATATTGTAAACCTACTGTTATTGTTTCTTTTCGTTTTAATTGAATACCATTTATTTTTTGATACAAAGGAGATGCAAACTCAACACCCAAACGCAAATCTTTTAAAGTCCCTTTTTGAGCATATAGATTAAATCCAATACCACTATTGATATAGGTTCCTCCTGAGTTTTGTGTGTCTGCAGTTGTTACTATCATTGGCATTAAGTTCGGATTTGATCCTCTAATTTGATCAACCAGCATTCCTTCTAAACGCCCTGAAATACTCAGCCAATCTGTTGCTTTTATTGCTATCCAATTGTTTATTCCATAGTTGTTGCCAAAAGTATAATCATCCGCATTTTCACCCAATCGAATGGTAGTAGCGATTTGACTTCCCCATGAAAAAGAATCCCTTTGTCCTAAATAAGTGAAACCCAAGTTGGTGTCAAAGGTTCCGCTTCCAATTTGCATTGGATAAGGTAATTGGATTTCATTTGGAGCACTCATTGGAGTTTCATCTGTTACAGAAATACTTCCGGTAGGTAAAGAAAAAGTTAGATTTCCATGAAATGATTGTTTGTTTTTATTTAGGATTTTATAAATCATTCCTAATGTAACATCACCAAAACCCGATGAAGAAGTTGTAAAGGGTTTCAGCATTCCATTTGCCATTCTCATTTGTAAATCCATCTCTATGTTAATGACTTTTACCATTCCTAATAATGTAATTCTGTCTGAAGGAGCATACATCATTCCAAACATATGCATTTGCATTGGCATTCTTAAAGGGGTTACTTTATAACCCGCGTTATGTGCATTGTCATTTGAAATGGCATCATCACCAGAGAGTAAACGCTCCATTTTCATGTTCATAAACTTGTAGGAGAACATGAGTCCGCCTTTTCCATGATAATGATCTGCTTTTACAGATATTGGTGCATGCCCATCAGGTCTATTTCCTTTCCAATTTGTGTTTTCAGTTTCCTGTGCACTTGCTTGTTGAGATAGGAACATCACAATTCCTAACCCAATAATTTTTATTGATTTCATTAATTTTATTTTTTGTTTAAATAATTTGTACAATACGAAATTCAATTCTTTTTTTGAATTTAATTTAAGTAGAAGATTATTTTAAACAACGGGAGGGTGGAACACAACTTTGGAAAATAGAAAATTGTAGATTTTACTGTAGAAGTGATTTTCTTCCTTTTCTGAAGTTGCTGTTTTTGTTTTTTTAAGATGTAATATTCTTACAAAGCCTATGGGATATTCTTTTAAAGAAATCTGCAAAGAAATGGGTGCTTCTTTTTGTTGTTTTTCTACTTCTTTGTACAAATGACATTTACCATTACACTGCAATTCAGGCTTATCTTTATTAATACATAAAAATTTTGCGATATAATCTTGATTAATTACATATGCTACAAAAGGTGCAATAGGTTTTAGCATAGCAACCATGTATAATAAAACAAACAAAAAAGGAGTAAATTTTTGAAGCAAAACCTATTATTTTATTGAACAAAAGTAATTTTAAAAATTAATAAACAAACGATTTTTATTTATTTTTTAATACTATTTCTTCGAAATCTTCACAGCGTTCTGCAAAGTCAAATAAATACTGAGCTTCTTTGGGAGGTATCGTTAATTTACGTTTTGTTAAATCGATCCATGCGCCATAAACTTTTATGATTGCTGATAGTTTTCCTGCTTCATTAAAAACTTCATGAGTAATTTTCCAACGTTCATTGTTTTCCGATAAACCAGCAACTTTAAAATTTACGTTGATGTTTTCTCCCAAATGAATTTCTTTTCTAAAAGAAGTTTCTTCTGTAAATAAAATAGGTCCAATATTGTGTTTTGTAAATTCTTCGATAGAAAATTTTTGATCTCTAAAATACCGAACCCTTACTTCTGCAGCATAATCATTATATGCAGTATGACGCATGTGTCTGTTTGGGTCAAAATCTGCCCATTTTGTTTGAAAGGTTACTTTAAAACTCATTTTTTGGTATCTGTGAATAATTTATTAGTGCTTAGTTTTTAACAACGGCATTTTTAGATCTCATTTTTAATTCACTCAGCACATTTAACGCTTCAAAAACATACATATCTTTCGATAAATTCTTATGCCATGCCCCTCTTTTGTCTGCTAAAACAGTGTCTTTTTTAAATAAAGAAAGTTCATAATCTGGAGAAGTAAAATTTAATTCAGAGGTGTATTTAAAAACAGATTTAAATTTTTCGGCATCCTTTTCGTCTGCAGTATTTTCCTTTGAAAAGAGCTCATAGTTTAGAGAATAAGCAGTGTTGTCTTGTTTCTTTTTTAACCATTTAGCATATTCGTTTATCAATTTAAATTTTGCATCAGTAGCAACTCGCTCCGTGCTATTATAAATTACGTCAGAAAAGTTTTCATAAGAGTTTGTTTTTACATAATCTGCTTGTTTTACTTTATCCCAAATTAATGCGCCATCGATATCTCGCTCTCCAAATTTCATATAACTATACCTGCTTGGTATGGCAATATCTGAATATACACCTTCAATTTGCGTAGAGCCACCATTAATCCTATAGAATTTTTGAATGGTCATTTTTATAGCCCCTAAATTTTTATCATATTTAGTAAATCTATTAATAGGCATTACGCTTTGAACAGTCCCTTTTCCATATGTTTGATTTCCACCAATAATAACGGCTCTTTTATAATCTTGCATTGCTGCCGCAAAAATTTCGGATGCAGAAGCAGAAAATTCATTGACTAAGACAACAACAGCCCCATCCCATTGAATTTTAGGGTCTATATCTTTTTTTATGATTGGATCTTCTCCTCTATATTTTACTTGTACAATTGGACCCTGGTTAATGAACAAACCAGAAATTTCTATCGCTGTTTTTAAAGAACCACCGCCATTATTTCTTAAATCGATTAGTAAACCAGAAACGCCTTGTGTTTTTAAACGTTCAATTTCTTTCTCCATATCTTTTGCAGAATCCCTATAATTTTCTTCATCAAAATCTATGTAGAATTTTGGTAAATCTATAATTCCGAACTTCTTTCCATCTTTTTCAACAATACTCGATTTTACAAAGGTTTCTTCTAATTCTACTACATCTCGAATAATAGAAATTACTTTCTTAGAACCATCCATTTTTTTCTTGACACTAAGTCTCACTTCAGTTCCTTTTTTACCTTTGATAAATTTAATCGCATCACCCAAACGCATCCCAACAATATCCAAAGCCTCTTTATCACCTTGAGCAACTTCTAAAATAATATCACCAGCTTCTAATTCTCCTTGCTTCCAAGCAGGACCTCCAGAGATTAATTCAAGAACATGTGTGTAAATTCCTTTTTTTTGCAATCTAGCACCAATACCTTCTAATTTACCAGACATATCTTGGTCAAAGCGTTCTTTTATATTAGGTGCCATATAGGTTGTATGAGGATCAAAAGCACCAACAATACTGTTTAAAAAAGTAGAAAACCAGTCTTCATGTTCTAATTCTTCAATTCGAACATAGAGCTCGTCCATGTTTTTAAGAACTTCTAAACGCGCTTCTTTTTCGAATTCTGTAAAGGTCTTAATTTTAATATCTTTCTCTTCTTCTATGTGCTCTTTTTGTTTTTCAGTTTTATCTTGAATTCTAAATAAGGTGCTTAATTTTAGTTGTTTACGCCAATAATCTTTGAGTTCATTTTCATTTTCTGCAAACGGAACGTTCTCATAATCTACCTCTATCGTTTCCTCTTTTTTGAAATTAAAGGGTTGTACTAATAAATCACCATAATACGATTTAGCGTTTTTAATTTTATTGGTAAACCGATCATAAACTAAATTATAAAAAGAAAGATCTTCTCTTAATAATTGATCGTCAATCTCATATTTAAATTTTGAAAAATCTTTAATATCTTTTTTAGTAAAATATCTTTTATTTGGGTCTAACCCATCAATAAATTCAGTAAAAACATATTCAGAAAAATCATCATTCATGTCTTTGACTACAAAATGACTTCTAGTAAGAATATTTCTTAAAATGTAAACTAAGATTTTATCTTTTTCAGGATCTGAGTTTGTGCTGGCGTCAGCTGCTCGTGTCTCTAAACTGCTAATAAATAGGAGAAGCACTGCTAATAAAAATGTAGTGATTTTAAATTTCGTATTCATAAATCTTTGGTCATTAGTTTTAAGTCTTTAATAACGCTTTTTGTTTTGCTAATTTACTAAAATAAAGTTCAATTTATTTAGCCTTTTTTCATCTTATTTTCTTTGAAATTTTTCGATTAAAATCGTGGAAATAATTTTTTAGCTACATTTCCTATCTTTAAAATTGAAAAAGAGTCTAACAGTTTACAATGTTACGGAAAAAAGAGAAAAATTATTCTTTACAAAATGTTAAAAAGGATATCGTATAAAATCAATTATATTTGTAGAGATTATAAATCAGTTCTTTTTTTTAATCTTTGAATTTTTTAATCTTTGAATAAAAAACATGCAATATAAACCGTTAATATTAATTACCAATGACGATGGAATTACGGCTCCAGGGTTAAGAGCTTTAATTAAGATAATGAATAAAATTGGAGAGGTTGTTGTTGTTGCACCAGACAGTCCACAAAGTGGAATGGGGCATGCAATTACTGTTGATAATGTACTAACGTGTAATCCTATTACTATAGATGAGGGGCCGCAATTAGAATATAGTTGTTCGGGTACTGCCGCAGATTGTGTAAAGATAGCGGTCAATGAAATTTTAAACAGAAAACCTGATTTATGTGTTTCTGGCATTAATCACGGGTCAAATTCATCTATAAATATTATTTATTCAGGAACAATGAGTGCTGCTATTGAAGCAGGAATAAAAGGAATTCCTGCAATAGGCTTTTCTTTATTGGACTTTAAATGGCATGCAAATTTTAAACCCTCAGAAGAATATGTAAAAAACATTACCTTAAATGCCTTGTTACATGGGATTCCTGAAAGTATCGTTTTGAATGTAAATATTCCTAATTTAAAAGAGGAGGAAATAAAAGGAGTTAAAATTTGCAGACAAGCAAATGGTTATTGGAAAGAAGATTTTGACAAACGAAAAAGCCCTTATGGGAAGGAATATTATTGGCTCTCTGGTGAGTTTGTAAATAAGGATAAAGGGCAAGATACAGATGTTTATGCCTTAGAAAACGGATATGTTGCCGTTGTTCCTGTTCAATTTGATATGACAGCACATCACATGATTCAAAAATTAAATTCTTGGGAACTATAAAAAAAGATATTTTAATAGGAATTTTAGTTTCGTTATTTGCCACCTTTGGAGGGGTTTTCTTTTATTTAGAATACATTTCAAGATTTGGGTTTTATGAAACAATCACATTTATTAGAGAAGGAGAATTGTATGGAAAATTATTGGCTTTAGCGGCTATTCCTAATTTATTTGTGTTCTTTATTTTTATTAAAAAGCAACAAGATTACAAAGCAAAAGGAGTTTTGCTAGCAACTATTTTAATTGCACTCACAACCCTAGTTTTAAAATTTTTCTGATTTAGAAAATATGAAATATTATATTATTGCAGGTGAAGCTTCTGGAGATTTACACGGTGCTAATTTAATGAAAGCCTTGTACAAAGAAGATCTAAACGCAACCATTCGATTTTGGGGTGGGGATCTTATGGAAAATGTTGGTGGAACCTTGGTTAGTCATTATAAAGAAAGAGCTTTTATGGGCTTCTTCGAAGTTTTAATGAACCTTTTTAAAATAGTAGGTTTTATCAAGTTTTGCAAAAAGGATATTGCACAATTTAAACCAGATGTTGTTGTTTTTATAGATAATTCTGGTTTTAACTTACGCATTGCAAAATGGGTAAAATCCATTGGAATTAAAACAAATTATTATATTTCTCCTCAAGTTTGGGCAAGTAGAGTCGGAAGGGTAAAAGACATCAAAAGAGACATTGATAAAATGTTTGTAATACTCCCTTTTGAAAAAGAGTTTTATAAGACCCATGAGTATAAAGTTGAATTTTTTGGTCATCCATTAATTGATGGAATTGCAGATAGAAAACAAGTAGACGAGGTTGCTTTTAAAAAAGAACATGGTTTAACTGAGAAACCTGTTATTGCACTATTACCAGGAAGTAGAAAGCAAGAAATTACGAAAATGCTAGCTGTAATGTTGTCTTTAATTGATGATTTTTCAGCCTATCAGTTTGTAATTGCTGGTGCTCCAAGTCAGGATCTTAATTTTTATCAGAACATTATTGGTACTAGAAAAGTGTCTTTTATCAACAATAAAACCTATGATTTATTAAGTATTTCTTATGCAGCTTTGGTGGCTTCAGGAACGGCTACTTTAGAAACAGCTTTGTTTAAAGTGCCGCAAGTTGTGTGTTATAAAGCTGGAAATATTTCGTATCAAATTGCGAAGAGAATTATTACTTTAAAGTTTATTTCTTTGGTAAATTTAATCATGGACAAAGAAGTGGTTAAAGAATTAATTCAGAATGAATTTAATACCAACAACTTGAAAATTGAGTTGACTAAGATTTTAGAGGAAAGTCATCGTAAAAAATTATTTTTAGAATATTATGAATTAGAATCACAATTAGGTGGAAAAGGAGCTTCTGAAAAAGTAGCGAAACAAATTGTAAGTAATTTAAACTAAATTTCAAGTTGAAAGAACTTGTTTTTAATAGCGTTCTTTCTAAAGAACAATTATGAAGTTAAATAGTTAAGTTTTTTTCACTAACTTTAACTTGCTATGAAAAGGTTGCTTAATTACATTCCCTTGCACTTTGTTGTTTTTTTAATTTTTGGAATCTGCTTTCAATTTTTCACACAGTTTTGGAGCTTCAGTGTTCTTAAAACAGTGATACTAGTAGTTTTTTTAACGATGCTAATTTTCATCGTTCAGCATAAAGTTTTTAGTACCCTAATCTCTTTTTTACTCTTCTTTTTTATTGGAATTTCAGTAGTTTATCTGAATGATGATCGGAATTATGATTCGTTTTACGAGTATCATTTAAAAGAAAATTCAACAGTAATTTTACAGATTCATGCCGTTTTAAAGTCAGGAAATTATCACCAAAAATATGAAGCGAAAGTACTGAGAGTTGATGCCAAAAAAACGACTGGAACAATTCTCCTAAACATAAAAAAAGAGCGTTCTTCAATTTATTTGAATGTTGATGATCAACTTTTTTTAAAGCCTTCTTTAAAGGAGTTAAACCCACCCTTAAATCCCTATCAATTTAATTATAAATTTTACTTGTCCAAACAAGGAATTCACCATCAGGTATACAGTGAAAAAGGGCAGTTTTTAAGGTTGAACTCTGAGGTTAAAACCTTATTTGGATTGTCAGAAAAGGTAAGGATTAAAATCCAAGAATCTCTTAAAAAAGACCATTTTAAGAATGATGAATTTGCCGTAATTAATGCACTGCTCTTAGGACAGAGGCAAGATATTTCGAAAGCGCTAATTACAGATTATCAAAGCGCAGGAGCCGTTCATATTTTGGCAGTTTCAGGATTGCATGTGGGGGTTATTCTATTGCTGCTTTCTTTTGTTTTTAAACCCCTCGAAAGAATTAAATATGGCAAATTTTTAAAAACAGCTACCATCGTTTTTTTATTGTGGATGTTTGCCTTTGTTGCAGGACTTTCTGCCTCCGTGGTTAGAGCGGTAACCATGTTTACTTTCTTAGCTGTAGGGATGTCTTTTAGAAAAAAAAATGTGATTGAATTTTCATTCATTTCTTCTATGTTTTTCTTGTTGGTAATTAAGCCAATGTTTTTGTTTGATGTAGGTTTTCAACTAAGTTATTTAGCTGTTTTTGGTATTTTATGGACACAGCCTAAACTATATTCTCTCTGGAGACCAAAAATAAAAATTATTAACTATTTCTGGCAATTAGTAACCGTTTCAATAGCTGCACAAATTGGCATTTTACCTTTAAGTATTTATTATTTTCATCAATTTCCAGGATTATTTTTATTTTCAAACCTGGTTATTATACCTTTTTTAGGCGCTATTTTAATTGGAGGTATATTCGTTATTATTACCTCAATCTTAAAGATACTACCTTCCTTTTTAGCAGATTTATACGGAACAATTATTTCATGTATGAATGGGTTTGTAAGTTGGGTTTCTCATCAAGAAGAATTCCTCTTTAAAGAAATAGCTATTTCCTTTTTATTTATGCTTTGTTGGTATGTTGTCCTCTTTTTAGGGGCTTCTTTTTTCATGTCTAAATCATCCAAAAAATTGATGTATTTTTTGATTTCTATACTTTTCATTCAAGGTGTTTTTCTGTTAGAATCTATGCACCAAAAATTAAAGGAAGAAGTCATTATATTTCATAAAAGCAGGTTTTCTTTCATTGGAAAAAGAAGTGGAAATAAACTCTTTTTAGAACATGATCTAGATCATTTAAAATTTAGAAAAGAATATACGATAAGAGGATACAGAATTGCAGAAGGTATTCATGAAATTGAACAAACAAATTTTAAAAATTTTATTGAGTTTGCTCATAAAAATATTTTATTCGTTGACAGTCTGGGTGTCTATAACATTTCAGGAATAAAAAAACCAATTGTAGTGTTGAAATATTCACCTAAAATAAACCTAGCAAGATTGATAGAGACGATAAATCCATCCCAAATTATTGCAGATGGATCGAACTATAAAAGCGATGTAAATCGTTGGGAAAACATCTGTTTAGAACGTCAAATTTCGTTTTATGATACAGGGAGAAAAGGAGCGTTTATTATAAAAAAATAAACTTATAAATTACTTTTAAAATCTTTAATAAAATCTTCCCATTTCTTCGTTTTGTATTGTTCTTCAGAAAAGTAAGTCAACACTTTTTCCATCATTTCTGCGTTTAAATAACCTGGAATTCTATCTAAGACTTCTTCTTTTTCCGAAAGAAAAATAGTAGTTGGGTAAGATAATTTCCCATTCAATAGACTCGCAGAAAGTTCATGGTAACCTCGCCTTCCTTGTTTTTGAAATTTAAAGATGTGGTCATTAAAAATGATGTCATTTTTTTCTTCACCATCTAATTTTATTGCATAGAAATTTTCATTGATATACGTTGCAATTGTTTTATTTGCATACGTATACAAATCCATTTTTTTACAATAGCCACACCAATCTGTAAAGACATCAATTAGAATAGGTTTTGGGGTCTTTTTATTCAAAGCGATTGCTTCTTCAAAAGACAACCATTTTACATCTTCTTGAGCATTTGTACTCAAATAAAAAAATGTAACTGTAAATAGTAGTATAATTTTTTTCATGTTTCTTTGATTGCAAAATATATGCCGAATTTACAGCGATTATTTTTAAAGTAATTCTTTGAAAGTAAAAAATTTCATAAATTTTATTTCAAGTGGTTTTATAGGATTTTAGTTCTCTGCTAATTCGAATTTTTCTTTCGTACTAAAATCAACTTCATTGTCTTCTGCTCCATGCGTAAGTACTTTCAGTTTTTTTAAAAAAATAAACACTAAAATTGTAAACACCATACAGAAAATAGCGATTCCTGTAAAAACTTTAAATTCTCCAAAAATAGTTGAAGATTCTCCAAGTAAACCAGCAGCTTTATTTCCTAGACCTGTTGTTGCGAAATAAATTCCCATCATTATAGAAGCATATTTTGCAGGAGCCAATTTAGTAACGAATGAAAGTGATACTGGAGACAAGCACAATTCACCAATTGTATGAAATAAATAAGCTAAAACCAACCAATACATAGCAGAGCTTCCTACATTGTCATATTCCGAAGCAGCTGCAGACATAAATAAAAAACCAATTCCAACAGCACCTAAACCTATAATCATTTTGTATAATGATGACGCTTCGGTACCTCTTAATTTTCTTTTAGCCCAAAATGCAGCAATTCCAATACCCAGAGTAATGATAAAAAATGAATTTAGAGATTGAAACCAAGTTGCTGGTACTTGCCAGCCCAATAAAATTCTATCTGTTTTTTCTCGAGCATAAATATTCATTAAACCACCTGCTTGTTCAAAAGCAGCAAAAAAAGCGATTATCAGTAAAAAAGAAGTTAGCAAAACAATAATTCTATCTTTTTCAACTCTATTAAGAGGTCTTTTATAAGCTTCTTGATCTTCTACGTTATCTGATTTACCTAAATAGTTACCAACGTGGACAAGATATTTTTGACCAGAAATGAATTGAATTAAACCTAAAATCATTAATATTCCTGCCAAACCAAAGCCATAATGCCATCCATGAACTTCACCGATATACCCAACAACTATTCCAGACAAAAAAGCGCCAATATTAATTCCAATATAAAATATAGTAAACCCTTTATCTCTCCGTAAATCTCCTTTTTTATAGAGGCTGCCTACCATTGTAGAAATATTAGGCTTTAAACATCCAACGCCAAGAATAATGAAAACAAGTCCTGTGTAAAAAGCAAACATTGCTTCAATAGCTAAAATACTATGCCCAATAACTAAAAGTATTGCTCCTAGAATTACCGATTTTTTTTGACCTAAAAATTTATCTGCTAAAATTCCTCCGGGAATAGACATTATGTATACCAATGCTGTATACCATCCATAAAGAGATAATGCATCACTCTGTGACCAACCAATACCAGGATTTAAATCTGTAGTTTTTGAAGTTAAATAAAGAACCAACAATGCTCTCATTCCATAATAAGAAAAGCGTTCCCACATTTCTGTGAAAAATAAAACGTACAATCCAACTGGATGTCCGAAAAGTTCTTTTTGATGTGGTAATTTAGCAATATCACTCATAATTTATTTTTTATTTTGAATATTTTTCTGACTTTGTATGTAAATTTTCTTCGATAAAACTTGTCATTTTTGTATACAAGTTCAAGCGTGTATTTTTGCCTTTATAAATTCCATGCGTTCTGTCTGGCACTATAAACATATCAAATTGTTTATTGGCTTCAATTAAAGAATTTATCATTCTATAAGAGTTTTGTACATGCACATTATCATCTCCTGTTCCATGCACTAATAAGTAATTTCCTTTTAATTTTTCTGCATAATTTACAGGTGAATTTTCGTCATAACCACCAGGGTTTTCTTGTGGTGTTCTTAAAAAACGCTCTGTATAAATAGTGTCATAAAAACGCCAAGAGGTAACGGGAGCAACAGCAATAGCCATTGTAAAAATATCATTTCCTTTTAAAAGTGCATTTGTACTCATATGTCCTCCAAAAGACCAACCCCAAATACCAATATTATTTTCATCAATGTAAGCACGACTTGCCATTTCTTTTGCTACTGAAATTTGATCTTCAGTTTCATATTTTACCAAGTTTAAATAGGTCGATTTTTTAAAATCAGCACCTTTAAAACCAGTTCCGCGACCATCAATACAAGCAATAATAATACCTTTTTGGGCCAACATATTGTGCCAGTAATCGTTAGAACTATTCCATTTGTTCCCAACTTGTTGAGAACCTGGACCAGAATATTGAAATAGTAACAATGGATATTTTTTATTTTTATCAAAGTTGGCAGGTTTAATCATCCACATATTTAGGTTATTTCCATTAATAGTAATGGTCGAAAATTCTTTAGGACTTAGGGTATATTCAGCCAATGTTTCTTTTAAAGCAATATTCTCTTTTATTATTTTTAACATTTCTCCTTCGCCTGAAAATAATGAATACACCGGAGGAGTTTCACTAGACGAAAACGTATTGATAAAGTAGTTCAGGTTTTTACTGAAAGCAGCCGTGTTTTGACCGTCTTTAGTACTTAAAAACTTTTTGTTTCGTCCATTTAGTCCAATAGAATATACGCCTCTATTTGTAGATCCGTTTTCTACCGATTGATAATAAATGGTTTTTTTAGATTCATTAAAACCATAATATTTAGTAACTTCCCAATTTCCCTTTGTAATTTTATTGACGAGTTTTCCTCCAAAATCATAATGATAAATATGGTTGTAGCCTTCTTTTTCGCTTGTCCAAATAAAACTATTATCAGCTAAAAAAGTAAGATTATCTGTAATGTCAATGTATGCTTTGTCAGTTTCATTTAATAACAAACTAACACTTGATTTTGAGGCGTTAATTTTATGTAATTTTAAATTATTTTGATGCCGATTTAAAGTGGTTGCCACTAAAAAAGTATCGTCGTGCGACCATTTAATTCTGGGGATGTATTCATAATCTCCTAAAGGAATTTCTTTTGTTATTTTAGAGGAAACTGTATAGATTTGTAATGTAGCAATTGCATTTTTTTCTCCTGCTTTTGGGTATTTAAAAACTTGCTGTTTTGGATACAATTCTTTACCCATGATATCCATTGAAAAAGTGGGTACATTGGTTTCATCAAAACGTAGATAGGCTAAAAAAGTTCCTGTTTTGTTCCATTCAAATGCTCTTACAAAAGCAAACTCCTCCTCATAAACCCAATCTGTAATTCCATTAAGGATGCTGTTCTTTTTCCCATCATTTGTTACCTGCGTAACTTTGTTTGAAGCGACATTTTTTATAAAAATATTGTTGTTTTTGGCATACGCAACATTTTTATTGTCAGGAGAAAAAACGGGTTCTTGAATTTCTTTACCAATTAAATTTAGTTTTTTTGTAATAATATCGTACGCATAAAAAGTGCCTTTTTTTGAATGTCGATAAATTTTTTCAAAGTTAGTTCCTAAAATTAACTTCGTTTCATCATCATTAAAGCTATAGGAAGAGAAGCTTTCTAGACCTTTCAAATTTACACTATTTACAATGGTTTCAACTTTTTCTAAATTTTTATAGCTATATTTATCTAAGGAAATAGATCCTAATTTTCTATCATAATTTAAGACAGTATAAAAATCATCATTCATAGAATTTAAAGAATTCATTCTTTCTGGAGAAAAAGTTCCATTCCAGATTTCTTCTAATGTAATTTCTTTTGTTGTTAAAGTATTTGTTGAATTTATTTGTGCAATTGCTGAGCTATTAATGAAAAGTGAAATTGCGCCTAAAAAGAATAGATTTTTCATTTGTTTGTAGTATGAAATAAAACTTCACCAAGTTTACGGAAAAATCAGTAAAAATTGTCTCAAAAAAAGAGAAACCTTTAATATTTCTATATGTTTTAACAGTTTGACTTATCTTTGTTCTTGATAGTTTTATACCCAAATAAATGCGCAAACTTATTTCAGGTTTTTCTAAGTTAACCAAAGATGAAAAGATTACCTGGTTGATAGAAAATTATTTACAGGATCAATCAGAAGCAGAAAATGTTATTAAACAATACTGGAATCATCAGCAAGACCTACAGGAACTTCATGATGGCTTTATAGAAAATACAATTTCAAATTTTTACATGCCTTTTGGTATTGCTCCTAATTTTATAATTAATGGAGATGCCTTTGTCATTCCAATGGTTATAGAAGAAAGCTCTGTTGTTGCAGCAGCTTCTTTGGTGGGCAAGTTTTGGAGCACCCGAGGCGGTTTTAAGACCACCGTTCTAGGAACTACAAAAATTGGACAAGTCCATTTTATGTATGCAGGATCTCAAACAGAAATTGAAGCTTATTTTAATAAAATTAAAACAGATTTATTTGCTGCTACCGCTTCTATCACTAAAAATATGGAAAAACGTGGTGGTGGAATTTTAGATATTAAATTAGTTGATAAGACGGAAAAATTAGCCAACTATTATCAATTGCATGTCACCTTTGAAACCAAAGATTCAATGGGTGCAAACTTTATCAATTCTTGTTTAGAGGCAATTGCAAAAAAGTTTGAAACCGCCGAGATAGAAATTGTGATGAGCATTTTATCTAATTCTGTTCCAGAATGTTTGGTTAGGGCAGAGGTGAGTTGCAAAATTGAAGAATTGGGTGGTGAAAATCCACAGAAATTTGCAGAAAAATTCTATCAAGCAGTAAAAATAGCAACCATAGAACCCTACAGAGCAGTGACTCATAATAAGGGAATTATGAATGGAATTGATGCTGTCGTCTTAGCGACAGGCAACGATTTTAGAGCTGTAGAAGCAGGAGCTCATTCTTATGCTTCACGATCTGGAGAATATACCAGCCTGTCTCACTGTGAAATTAAAGACGGTATTTTTAAATTCTGGATAGAAGTCCCCCTAGCTATAGGCACTGTTGGAGGGTTGACAGCATTGCATCCAATGGCAAAATTGTCTTTAGAGATGTTGCAAAATCCATCTGCAAATATGTTGATGCAAATTATAGCAGCGGCAGGCTTAGCGCAGAATTTTGCAGCCTTAAGAGCTTTAACAACAAAAGGAATTCAACATGGACACATGAAAATGCATTTGCAAAATATTTTAAATCAATTTGAAGCAAATGATGAAGAAAAAGAAAGTGTTACTACTTATTTCAATAAAAAAACAGTGACGCATTCGGCAGTTGTAGCAAAAATACAATCTCTAAGAAAACCAAAAACTAATTGATACAGGTGAGATTTGACTGTTGATTATTCAAAAAAATTAGTACAGATTCTTGCTTACGTAAGAATGACAAAAAATAAAAAATGAAAAATTTTTACTCTAACGGAAAACTTTTATTAACTGGAGAATATCTTGTTTTAGATGGTGCGAAATCTTTGGCGATTCCCACAAAATTCGGTCAAGAATTCGTTGTTGAAAAAATTAAAGAACCCCAAATTATTTGGGGAAGTTTCACCCATACAGGTGCATGTTGGTTTGAAGCCGTTTTTGAGTTGCCAAAACTGCGTTTGGTGAATTGTACCTTTGCTTCTGATAAAGAGGGAAATGCCGAATCTATTGCAGAAACGTTGTTGGAAATTTTAAAAGAAGCAAGAAATTTAAATCCAGATTTTTTAATTACGAATCATGGGTTTGTTGTAAAAACCACGCTAACTTTTCCAAGAGATTGGGGTTTGGGAAGTTCTTCTACTTTAATAAATTCTATTGCCAATTGGGCAAAAGTAGATGCTTTTAAATTACTTTGGAATTCCTTTAAAGGAAGTGGGTATGATATTGCTTGTGCACAAAATAATCTGCCAATTTTTTATCAAATAGAAAATAAAAAACCACTAGTTTCGCAAGTAGCATTTAATCCTAATTTTAAAGAAAATTTATTTTTTGTGCATTTAAATCAGAAGCAAGATTCTAAAGAAGGAATTACTAGATTTAGAGAAAGTAAACAAGATTTTCAGAAAGAAATAAAAATGATTTCAGCTATTTCTGATGCGTTTTTAAACGCAAAATTGGTAGCAGATTTTGAGCAGTTAATTGTTGAACATGAAAGAATTATCAGTTCAGTTATCAAATTAAAACCAGTAAAAGAAAGATTGTTTCCAGATTATTTTGGAGAAATAAAAAGTTTAGGAGCTTGGGGAGGAGATTTTGTTATGGTCACAGGAGATTCTGGAACGCCAAAATATTTTAAAAACAAAGGATATAAAACGATTCTTTCCTATTCAGAAATGGTTTTATAATCTAATGTTACATCGAGTCAATTTATTGAAGAATAAAATAAATTTGTATCCCGATGATTTAATCAATGAGTTTTCGATACAATTTAAAAAAAAATAATCAAAACGACTCAAACTAACAATATACTAAAATGAGTAAAGTAATAATTATAGGAGGTGGAGCAGCAGGATACTTTACAGCGATCAATGCAAAAGAAAAGAATCCTAAATTAGACATTATTATTCTCGAAAAAGGGAACGATGTTTTACAAAAAGTAAAAATTTCTGGAGGTGGAAGATGCAATGTTACACATGCATGTTTTGAACCAAAAGAATTGGTGCAATTTTATCCAAGAGGTGAAAAAGAATTGTTGGGACCTTTTCATCAATTCATGACAGGAGATACTTTTGAGTGGTTCGAAAACAAGGGTGTTCCTCTGAAAATTGAAGATGACAATCGTGTTTTTCCTGAAGCAAACACAAGTCAAGCAATTATAGATTGTTTTCAAAAAGCTGTTGATAACTTAGGAATTGAAGTAGTCACAAATTGTGGTGTAAACTCGGTTTCTCAACAACATAATAAATGGGTCATCAACACGAAATCCCAAGTTTTTGAAGCGGATAAATTAGTAATTGCTGCAGGGAGTTCTAAAAAAGTTTGGGAATTGTGTGCCACTTTAGATCATGTAATTATAGCACCTGTCCCTTCTTTATTCACCTTTAATATTAATGACAAACGGCTGGTAGATTTATTGGGGACTTCCGTGCCAAATGCCACTGTTAAGATCGTAAATACAAAACTAGAAGCTTCTGGTCCTTTATTAATCACACACTGGGGAATGAGTGGTCCAGCAGTTTTAAAATTATCTGCTTTTGGTGCACGAATTTTAGCTGACAAAAATTATCAATACAATTTAGAGGTAAATTGGTTGTCGAGACCCACAGATAAAGTACTGAATGTTTTGTTGAATTTAAAAAAGAAAGAACCTCGTAAAACGGTGATTTTAAAATCGCCATTTGCGGAAGTTTCTAAAAGATTGTGGGAACGTTTTGTTATTGCTGCAGGAATAAAATCAACTCAAAATTGGGCAGATTTAAATAATGTCCAATTAGAAAGTTTAGCAAATCAACTAACAAAAGGAGTTTATAATGCAAACGGAAGAACTACGTTTAAAGATGAGTTTGTTACTGCTGGAGGTATTGATTTAAAAGAAATTAATTTTAAACGTTTTGAAAGTAGGAAACATAAGAACCTCTTTTTTGTGGGAGAAGTTTTAAATATTGATGCAGTTACGGGAGGTTTTAATTTCCAAAATGCATGGACTGGAGGTTATATTTGTGCAAATGCTTTGGCCGAAGAATAAAGTAATAACAAGAGAAACGAAGTGTTTTCATGCTTCACAGATGCACTCATTTAAATAATTTCCCATTTACTGTGATAAAATATAAATATTAAATTGGCGACTTAGAAACATAGAAAATTTAACCTCTATTTCTGGTTGTTACAACTAAAAAAGAACAAATGGCATTAACAGCATCAAACGAATTTACACTCGGAAAACAAGCACCTGATTTTAATCTATTAAATACAATTAATGGTGATTTTTTAACTTTAGAAAGCGCAAAAGGAGAAAAAGGAACGGTGATTATGTTCATTTGTAACCATTGCCCTTTTGTTATTCATGTAAATAAAGAATTGGTAAAAATGGCAAACGAATATCAGTTAAAAGGGATTCGTTTTATAGCGATTAGTGCAAATGATATTGTCAAGTACCCAGAAGATGCTCCTGCATTAATGACGCAATTGGCAAAAGACGAAAACTATCCTTTTCCGTATTTATATGATGAAACTCAAGAGGTAGCAAAAGCCTACGATGCTGCTTGTACCCCTGATTTCTATGTGTTTGATTCGAATTTAAAAGCGGTCTATCACGGGCAATTAGATGCTGCTAGACCCGGAAATGGGAAGCCAGTAACAGGAAGTGATATTCGAAAATCTATGAATCATCTATTAGAGAATAAGGCTGTCTTAGAAAACCAGCAACCAAGTATGGGGTGTGGGATTAAGTGGCGTTAATTTTTTTGTATTTCCAAGTTCTCGAAGTATATCCTTTTGTACCGTGAAAAATGTATCGTCCAAAAAAAGGTGTTTATTTTACAATAACCTTTGTAATTTGTTTACAGTTACTATTCAAATTTCTATAAGGATTGGATTTGGACTAAACCCTCTACAGGTTTATGATTTTATTCCATCACTGAAAATGTTTCAATTACAATATATTAGTATTGTTGTAACTTTGAAAGTATGGAGATTAAGTATTTCAGATTGGTGAAAACGATAATAGAAGAAGGCAGTATTGCTAATTCTTCTAAAAAATTGTTTTTATCTCAATCTGCTTTGAGCCACCAACTAAAAGAATTGGAACATCAACTTGGTTATAAGGTGTTTTATAGAACTAGAAATAAATGGGAGTTGACAGAGGAAGGTGTCGAATTGTATGGGTTAAGTAATGTTGTCCTTGAAAATATTGACAAAAGTTTTAAGAATATTAAACAAATACAAACTAAAAATCTAAGACTAAAGGAAGAGACTAATTCCGACCATTTGAGGGAAATGGCGGACTATTTCAATGCGGAACTAGATGAAGGATACAATGGCTCAACGATTACGATGGATAATGAAAAAGCAAAAGGATTTATAAGTTCTTATCAAGTATTCAGCGGTTTGTCTGTATGGGTCTATAATATTACTTTCTTATCAGATTTTAAGGTTGAATTAGGAATGTCAGAAGAGAGTCCTTATTACTTTTGCTATAATGTACAAGGTCAATTTTTACATCGATTCGGTGGTGAATCAGAATTTCATACTGCTTTGCAGAACCAAAATATGATTGTTGTAGGCGCTTCAGACACTTCCGCACAACTTGTTTTTCCTGCAAATATAAAACTCAAAATAGCCGTAATCATCATTGATATTAATTTATTGAAAAAGTTGGAAATAAGGAATGCAAAAAGAATTTACACAAAAATTAGAAAAATATTCCAAAAAACAAATAGCAAGCTACCATTTAGGCATCTTGGAGAGATTGATAGCGAAACAGAAAAATACGCTTCAATCGTATGTGAGAATGATTGTGTAGATTTAGTTGCAGGACTTCTTACAGAAGGTGCTGTTCTTAATATGTTGGCTTCACAAATTCAAGTGTATAGTGATCATTTTACTAAAAAAAAAGTAATTCTAAATAAACTTGAATTATCCAAAATAACTTCTTTGGGAGCTTATGTTATTGATAATTTTGAGGCAAGCTTTACTATTCTTAAATTGAGCAGGCACTTTGGAATTAGCCCTAAAAAACTTCAAATTGGTGTAAAGTACCTCTATGGGGATTCAGTAGCACACTATATTTCGAATCTTCGATTGGCATATGCAAAAAATTTGTTTACCACCACCAATTTTAATGTATCCGAAGTATGTCATCTTGTTGGAATTTATAGCTCAAGTTACTTTTCCAAAGTTTTCAAAAACAGGTATGGTGTGTTGCCTAGTCACTATAGGAAGCAGTCATCATATAGCTAAAACACTCCTTTATATATACATAGGGTGAACAAATCAAAAAAAATGATTACCTGTTAATTAGATAAAATGGAAAATTATTTTAGCGCAACTGCATAAAATGTGTAATTTATTTAGTTTTTCTTTTCAAGGTTTCTTGTTCTCAAATAGTTTAAATTTTCTTGCTTTCAGTTTCTAAGGGACTATTATTATAAGTTTATAACCAGTCACTATATTAGATCCTTTAGTACTTAAAATTCATTGATTTGACCTTTTTAGGCTAATTGTTTATCTAAAAATAGCATTAAACAGTAAAGATAATCTTTAACTTAGCAATTAAATAGGGAATGACTGGTTAGTAGTCCAAAAAACTTCTTTCTTGCAAGACTCACAGGTGTTTAAAAATAGTGATACCCTTATTTAATATTAAAGGAGGTTCTACAGGTGTAGAACCTCCTTTTTAAGTAAACTAGATGCTATTTTATAATTATATAAGTCGTGTTTTTTACCAGTGGTAAGAATTGATTCTGATGGTGCCAAAGATATTGAATATTGTCGCTGAGTTCTGTTTGAAGGAAATACTGTTTTTAAGGTTTCGAAAAAAAAAACAAAATTACCCAACTTCACCACGATGTGGTTTTAATGCGTCCCTATAGATTTTCATGTCTTTTTCTTCAACCGTTATAAAAGCAGAAAATAAGTGTTCCTTTTTTTCTTGAATATTAATTTCATGAAAAGCTAACTTTTCCAATGTTGCAAATTCCTTTAAATGAATGGTATGGTGCTCTGCAGTTGCTTTTGCATCTGGACCTCTAAAATCCCATAATAATTTTATTTTTCTCGACATTTTTTGTTCTTCAATGATTGATAAAGATATACAATTCTCCAGTGTCAAAAGTGATTTCCACCTTGTTTTCAATGGCATTGTTTCTTGTGCCAATTTTTTCTCCAATGGTTAGATTCTCATTTTTTAAAGCATATTGCAACCCTGTTGTTGAAATGTTTTTTGCTTCGGGGAAAGGAATTAAGGAAATCATTTTTCCTTTTTCAGTGTCTATTTTGGTGGTTTTAGGAGCTAAAAAATAACGACCATAGTTATCAAAAAAAGTAAGTTTTAATCTTTTTTT
Source organism: Polaribacter sejongensis (assembly GCA_949545755.1). Classification (GTDB taxonomy): domain Bacteria; phylum Bacteroidota; class Bacteroidia; order Flavobacteriales; family Flavobacteriaceae; genus Polaribacter; species Polaribacter sejongensis_A. Next base: position 66,177 of record CATITK010000054.1, read on the forward strand.
CCATTGAATTGCAGTGTGTAGATTTCCTAAAAAATGATCTTGTTCTTTACCGCTTGCCCCAAAAACATGGATGCTTTTAAAACCTTTGTCAAATAAAATTTGAAGTATTTTATCAAAGTCTGTTAAATCTTGATTAGGGGTGTGAATTACTTCAATATCTTTTGGAATATTTTCTAAGGAGTCAAAATCGCCACTTATAAAATCGGGTGTTATTTGTTGATCCTTTAATAACTGATAGGCACCGTCTGTTGCGCAAATAATTTCATAGTCAGAAAAATCTGGAAGTTTTTTAGGCGGTTCACCGTTTAAAAGTAAAAAGACAGTTCCTTTTATCATAGGACAAAAATACCTAAAAAAAGTTGACTAAAAATTCCTTCAAATAGTTTTATCTTTGATGCAAAATTTTAGAACTTGAATACAGCGCAATTTATTTCGAAATCAACTCATAAAGTAATAGAGAAAGCAAGTTTTACTTGGCAAACACCAAGTAATATTGCCTTGGTAAAATATTGGGGAAAGAGCAATCCGCAACTGCCTAAAAATGCATCTATTAGTTTTACGTTGAACAATTGTCATACAATTACCACTATAGATTTTGAGCGGAAGTCAGCCGTTGATAAAACAGTCGCTTTCGATTTATTTTTCGAAGGAAAACAGAAAGCAACTTTTAAACCAAAAATTGCAGTGTTCTTTGAAAGAATTGCAACTTACTGCTCTTATATTTTTGAATATAAAATGACGATCAATTCAGAAAATTCTTTCCCACATTCTAGTGGAATTGCTTCTTCTGCAAGTGGTTTAAGTGCTATTGCAATGTGTTTAATGAGCTTAGAAGCAACATTAAACCCAGAATTATCTTCAGTATTCATTAATAAAAAAGCTTCTTTTTTAGCTAGATTGGGTTCTGGAAGTGCAAGTAGAAGTATCGAAGGACCTTTGGTTGTTTGGGGAGCGCATCCAAAAATTGAAGGAAGTTCAGATTTATTTGGCGTCCAATTCCCTTATAAAGTACATTCGGTTTTCGAGAACTATCAAGATGCAATTTTATTGGTTGATAAAGGTGAAAAACAAGTATCAAGTACCATGGGACACAATTTAATGCATGAACATCCGTATGCAGAAAACCGTTTTCAACAAGCCAATAATAACTTGTTAAAAATAGCAGACATTCTGCAGAATGGAGATATAAAGGCATTTATAAATTTAGTAGAAAGCGAAGCTTTAACATTGCATGCAATGATGCTTACCAGCAATCCTTATTTCATATTAATGAAGCCAAATACGTTGGAAATTATCAATCGCATTTGGGAATACCGAACAGAGAATAATAGTGCTATTTGTTTTACGCTAGATGCAGGTGCCAATGTGCATGTTTTGTATCCTGAAAAAGAAAAGCTTGCAGTAAATCAATTCATTGAAAATCAATTATCTAAATACTGCCAGAAAAATCAGTATATTTGTGATACTGTGGGGTTTGGAGCTAAAAGATTGTAAAACTCTCAGGGTAAAAAAAAACAAATGAAAATTTTTATCAAGCTTACAGTTGTCTTAATTTTTCTTTTTTCTGTGTCTATTCCAGCACAAAAAACGACTTGGTTAACTTCGGATTTGAAAAAAACCAACCAGTCAAGTTCAGTATATTACAGTGTGACTTCTGACGATGAGAAAGAAGTCAATTACTTCTTCAAGAGCGGTAATGTTTATAGAAAATTAAAATATTCAAACCGAAAGTTAGTAGGTGCTTTTTTTGAGTTTTATGAAACAGGCGAATTAAGGAGGAACGGAAAATATAAAAATGGTCTAGAAGAAGGTAGTTGGAAAACCTATTACAAAAATGGTGAAATTAAAGAAAAAGGAAAATATAAAAATGGAAAAAAAATTGGTATTTGGAAAACTTTTTACAAGAGTTTTTAATTCAAAACCCTATTGTTAATTTTTGTATTTTTGTAATAAACTTTAGAGAAAAATGAAAGGACCCTTATTTTATGCTAAAATTTTGTTGTTTGGAGAGTATGGAATCATCAAAGATTCCAAAGGCTTGGCAATCCCTTTTAATGCATACAGAGGTGCTTTAAAAACTTCTTCAGATGTCTCTGGAATTTCTAAAGCTTCCAATCAAAAATTACAGCATTTTTACACTTACTTAGCTTCTTTAGAAACCAATTTGGTTTCTTTTAATTTAAGTGATTTAAAAGCGGATATTGAGAATGGTATGTATTTTGATTCTTCCATTCCCCAAGGCTATGGGATAGGTAGTTCGGGTGCTTTAGTCGCTTCTATTTATGATAAATATGCAGGGGATAAAATAACTGTTTTAGAAAATTTGACGAGAGAAAAATTATTGAAACTGAAAGCCGTTTTTGCATTAATGGAATCTTTTTTTCATGGTAAAAGTTCAGGTTTAGACCCTTTAAATAGTTACTTAAGTTTGCCGATTTTAATCAATTCTAAAGAAGACATTGAGGCGGCAGGAATTCCATCTCAGAAACAAGGAAAAGGGGCGGTTTTCTTACTAGATTCTGAACAGACAAGTGAAACAGAACCGATGGTTAATCTCTTTATGAATAAGATGAAAAACGAAGGTTTCAGAAAAATGATTAGCGAAGAATTTGCAAAAACAACTGATGCTTGTATTGATGACTTTTTACATGGAAATGTAAAATCGTTGTTTGATAACGTAAAATCGTTGTCTAAAATTGTTTTAAAGAATTTTAAACCAATGATTCCAGCTGCTTTTCTTACAATTTGGGAGCGTGGCATTAATACGAATGATTATTACTTAAAACTTTGTGGTTCTGGTGGTGGCGGTTATATTTTAGGTTTTACTGAAGATTACGAGAAAGCACAAAAAAGTCTTAAAAATCATAAGCTTGAGTTGGTTTATAGATTCTAATTTTATGTTTCGCTTTAAATTAAAAAATATTTTTTTTAAGTTTCTTAGTTTACTTTCAGTAATAAGAGGTTACAATATCCTTGTTTTAATTTTAGCACAATATTTGGCTGCAATTTTTATTTTTTCCCCAAAAAAAACTCTTAGAAATACTATTTTTGATGTTGATTTATTATACATCATATTAGCTACTATATGTGTTGTGGCTGCAGGTTATATCATCAATAACTTTTATGACGTACAACTAGATAGCATCACTCGTCCGCTAAAAACACGGATCCATAATTATGTAAGGCAGTCTACCAAGTTGAAACTATATTTTACTTTAAATTTTTTAGCTTTTACTTTTGGAATACTAATTTCATGGAGAGCAGCGATATTTTTTACAGTCTATATTTTTGCGATTTGGTTTTATTCTCATAAACTCAAAAAATATCCGTTAACAGGTTTGATTGCTGTGACAGTACTGACGATTCTTCCTTTTTTCGCTGTGTTTATTTATTTTAAAAATTTTTCTACAATAATTTTTGTGCATGCAATTTTCTTATTTTTAGTTATCATGGTTAGAGAATTACTAAAAGATTTGCAAAACATGAAAGCCGCAATCATTTACAATTATGCTACTTTTCCTGTCGCTTACGGAGAAAGAAAAACAAAAATAGTATCCATTTTTCTATTAGTTTTAACGGTACTTCCTACTGCAACCTTGTTTCGTTATCCTGCATTAAGTGCGATGAAGTATTATTTTTATTTTGCGCTGACTGTTTTGTTTATTCTGGGGGTTTGTCTCTGGAGGTCATCAGAAACAAAACAGTATAGAATGATGCATAATGTTTTGAAAGTCTTGCTTTTAATTGGTGTTTTTTCTTTAATTTTTCTCGATACCTCCCTAATTGTAGAAAAAGTGATAGACAGATTGAATTAAGACTTTTTATACCTACTTTTGCAAAAAATTTAAGTAATGAATTCAAATAAAAACTCGTCGAGAGGACGACAAGAAGGTAAAAAAAGTACTCCTTTAAGTAGAAAAAGTACTCCTCTTAGTAGAAAAAGTCCCAAAAAAGAGTACAAAAAAATTAAAGAGATCCCAAAATCTGATGTATCATCAGGAATCCGTTTAAACAAATACATCGCAAATTCAGGCGTCTGTTCTCGTCGAGAAGCAGATACTTACATTGAGCATGGAAGTGTTGAGGTTAATGGGAAGCTAGTTACAGAAATGGGCTATAAAGTTCAGCCAGACGATGTTGTTCGTTTTGATGGAACTTCGATCACTCCAGAGCAAAAAAGGTATATTCTTCTGAATAAGCCAAAAAATTACATTACCACGATGGATGACGATAGAGGCAGAAAAACGGTAATGGAATTGATTTCAAATGCATCAAAAGAAAGAATTTACCCTGTTGGTAGATTGGATAGGAATACCACTGGTTTGTTGTTGTTTACTAATGATGGCGATTTAGCAAAAAAGTTAACGCATCCTAAACACAATGTTCGTAAACTTTATCATGCCTCTTTAGATAGAAAATTAGAATTAAGAGATTTAGAAAAATTACGAGGAGAGGTTATTATTGAAGGTAGAAAAGTATTTATAGATGCAATTTCTTACGTTGATGGTGAACCAAAATCTGAAATTGGTATTGAAATTCACTCCGGTAGAAATAGAATTGTTCGTAAGATTTTTGAACATGTTGGTTATAAAGTGAATAAATTAGATCGGGTGATTTTTGCGGAACTCACAAAGAGAAATTTACCACGAGGAAGATGGAGAGAGTTAACAAACTTAGAAGTTACAAACCTTCAGATTATGAAATAATATCCTAAAATCCAGCTTTTTGCTGGATTTTTTATTATGTTTAATTTTTAATGAAAGGAAAGTATGATACACAAACAACTTCAGTATATTCAAGAGTATTTACCTTTTATAAATAAAAAACAGGTAAACATTTCTAAAGCAACTGTTGGTTGGCATTTAGACCACATGTTAAAAGTTATAAATGCCGTTTTTGAGGGCGTAAAAAACTCGAACCCAAAAGAGTATAAAAAGCAATTCAATGGGTTGCGTTTATTGTTTTTTACTATGGGATTTTTTCCTAGAGGAAAAGCAAGAGCGCCAAAAAGGGTTATGCCACCAGTAATTATTTTAAAAGAAGAGATAGAACGTCAATTAAAATTAGCCATTCAAAATATAGCGACAATCAATGACATAGCAGATAATCAATATTTTACACATCCCTTATTTAAACAGTTAAATAAAAAACAGACACTCTATTTTTTAAAACTGCACACCCATCATCATTTAAAAATTGTAAAAGAGATCTTGAAATAAGTATTGATTTGTAATTAAATTTGAGGGATTATGGTATTTCCAAATTTTGCTTCTACTTCATTAAAAGTGTCAAAAACATCTTTTGCAGCATCAGAAGTGACCATTTTCATTCGATATTCTTTAAAATGTGGGATTCCTTTGAAGTAATTTGTATAATGCCTTCTTGTTTCAAAAACACCCAAAACAGGTCCTTTCCAATCAATTGCCATTTGTAAATGTCTTCTTGCCATTTCGACACGTTGTGCAATTGTTGGTTTTTCCAATTTCTTTCCCGTATTAAAATAATGTTTTACTTCGTTAAAGAACCAAGGATATCCAATAGCAGCTCTTCCAATCATTGCGCCATCTAAACCATAACGATCTCTCATTTCCATGGCTTTTTCCGGGGATGTAACATCTCCGTTTCCAAAAACAGGAATGTGCATTCTTTGGTTATTTTTTACAGCAGCAATGGGTTTCCAATCTGCATCGCCTTTATACATTTGTGCACGCGTTCTTCCATGAATAGAAATTGCTGCACAACCAACATCTTGTAAACGTTCTGCAACTTCTACAATTCTAATAGAATCATGATCCCAACCTAAGCGTGTTTTTACTGTAATAGGTAAATTTGTGTGTTTAACCATCGCTTCAGTAAGCGAAACCATTAAGTCGATGTCTTTTAAAATTCCTGCACCTGCTCCTTTAGAAACTACTTTTTTTACTGGACAGCCAAAGTTAATATCAATAATATCTGGGTTCGATTTTTCTACAATTTCAACCGTTTTTAACATCGATTCTAAATTGGCCCCAAAAATTTGAATCCCTACAGGACGTTCTTTTTCGTAGATGTCTAATTTCATTACACTTTTTGCAGCATCCCGAATTAAACCTTCCGAAGAAATAAATTCTGTGTACACAACATCTGCTCCGTTTTCTTTGCATAAAGCTCTAAACGGAGGGTCAGAAACGTCTTCCATTGGTGCAAGTAATAATGGAAAGTCGGGGATTTCTATGTTGCCTATTTTTATCAAAATTGATTATTTTTTTTTGCAAAATTAGTGTTTTTTAGTGAAATTCAATTTTGTAAAATAGTGAAGCTATAAAATCAAAGTTAATCCTTAGATCAATCTCGCTTTTTTGATAGGATTTTAGGTTTAATAATTCGAGGAGCTATTTACAAATAGTAAAGTTATTTTTTTTTTAAAGAATCTGTATTCTCACTTTGAGGAAGTTTTTTTGACAGAACCCAAACGCCATAACATCCTAAAAATAATTCTGCAAAAGTGCCAAAAAGAAACCCAAAAGTTGGGATACCATCTAAAAACAAACTGATAACGCGACCAGAAGCTAAACCCAACATAAAAATAATGTTAGTGATAAGTGCAATTTTTAAATAGTTGTTTTTTAAAACACATAAAATCCAAAGAATAGAAAAGCCTAGATACAAGCCCATAATTGCTTTAAAAAAGTTGTGTTCGTCTGTAGTTCGAAGATGAATATCGAATTGAGATTGTGGATCAAATCCATAAACAAAGGCGACTGCACCAACAATAAAAATTGAAAATACCAGGTGAATTTTTAGTACAACTTCTCTTTTAGTTATTCGCATCGTCTAAAAGAACTTAAAAAACTCTCACAATATTAAAACCAAAGAGAATATCTCCTTCTGCATTGCTTATAAAACCAGTTTCGTTTGAAGACTGCGCGTTGGTAAACAACAATTGAAAAACATGTCCGCCAGTTTCTATATCCAAACCAAAAGCATAGGAGTTGTCAAATGGAGAACCGCTAGGTCTAGTCGTGTTGTATACATATTCGGCATTAAGACTCATGCGTTTACTCAGCTTATACCTTCCTCCAAAACCTAGTGCAAACTGATGGTGCTTTGCTTCTGGTAACACATTTAAATTTTGTAAATTTTCTCGTACGTATGTTGGCGCAACTTCAAAAGAAAAATGATCAGAAAATCTTCTAGAAATTAAAAGTTGAGAGGCATAACTATTTTGGTCTTCAGATTTTAATGCTGGAAATATGGTTTTATCAATGAGTGTATTTCTATTAATAGTTGTGTACCCTACTAGATTTATTGGAAAATCTTTAGATTGCCTTGCAAATCTTACTTTCGCTGCTGCTGCAAAAGTCCTATTGTAGGATTCTCTACTGATACTCAATTGAATTCCTTCCCAAAAACTATATAATAATTGAATTTTTGTATTCGCTTCATCCAATCCTAGAAAGGTGTCAAATCCTTTTTTTAAAGCTCCGAAGCGGTGAGAGACTAATAAATACAAATCTCCTTTTTCGCCAATCTTTGTAGACTGTAGATTCCCTATTTTCATAGCTTTAAAAGCAGGCAATTCAAAAGAATTTTCGTTTGTGGTCACTTCATTTAGTTCGTCTAATAAATCATCTTGAGCGTTTACAGCGAAGATGCTTACAACAGTAAAAGCAATGGGTAAAAAATATTTTTTCATCTTTATCTTTTTTGAATAATACATTGATCTAGTTTTAGTTCTTCAAACAAATCATCATACCCGATGACCCTCCCTTTTAAAGTTATATTTTGTTTAGAAGTAAATGTTTTTAGGGTAGAAAAATCTTTTAAAAGGCAATAAATATTCTGTGAAAGAACAAAACCTTTAGTATCCAAACTGCTAATTTCTCCAGAAATAATAACGATCTTATCTTGCCACAGTGCGGCATTTTCTTCAACTTTACGAAACAACTCTTTGGAAGTTCCAGTAAAATCTACGCTTCTATCTTCAATTTCAGCAGGGGGTTTCGTGCTATATTTGTATACTGAAAAAACAGTAATTACAATGATGGCTATAACTGCAAATGCGATATTACTTTTTCTCGATAAATTCATAATCTATAGTTACATGTATCGTTCCTGCTATTTTTTTGCTAACAATCTTCGGGATTTTGATATTAAAATCTTCTGGTTTCACAGAAAAAGTAGCTTCCAATTTTAGTTTATCTCCCTGCTTGGTGAATTTTCCAGTGGTATTAATTTCTTTCTTTTCATCTCTTACTGTTAAAATTCCTTTGATAGGATATTCTTTAACATCTAAAATTTCAGAGAAATTAAATGTTTCGATTTTCCCTCTAAATGTTGCCTTTGGAAACTTGTTGGCATCCATATAATTTTCATTAAAATGTTCTTGCATTAAACCAACTTTAAAATGAAATGCATTTATAAAAAGCAACGCGGCAATATTTCCTGTCTTACTATCTAAGACAGCAGAAGTACTATTATTTCTTGCTGCTACAGGTTCAAAAGCTTTCACAGAGGCTCTAAATTCTGTAGTCCCCGTTTTCGTATAATATTTTTGTGCAAATACGGAAGCACTTAAAAAAAGAAAGAGAATTAGTAATTTTAATTTTTTCATAAGTTGTTAGTCTTCTAAATACCCTTGCATTGCCCATTCTTCAATTGTATTGATTAAAATATCAGACATCTTTCCACTAGATGGCATCGGGTTTGAAACGCTATTAATCCGTGCAAGTAAGTTTCCATTTTCTGTTGAATTTTGAACTCCTTCGAAGGTTTCTAGATTTAAACCAGCAGAAGGAGAAGTACCTGCATGGCAAGGTAAACAGTTATTGCGAATAATAGCGCTTACATTGGTAGTATAAGTAACAGGTCCCAAAATGACCACTTCTTCAATAACGGTAGTTGAACAACTTGTAATGGAGATGGCAAAGGCAATAATTTGTACTAGGAAGTTGAGTTTTTTCATAATTTAAAAAATATTTAAATTGCTAAAAAGATAGAAATCAAAAAAATAAATAGCATTAGAATCTCTGCAAGATAAAAAATATAAAAATACATCGAAGGGTTTTTTCCTCCTTCTTTCAATTTTCGTCGTTTTCAATTTAATTTTGTTGATAAAAACAAACTGTCTAATCCCTTTAAATAGATAACTTAATAGAAAGATACATAAAGAAAAACGTTTTACAACTTTGAAATTTTTACAACTTTATCAACCCAAAAAACCTATATTTGTAGCCTATTTTTGAAATTAAATTCAGCACATGAAGAATATTAGAAACTTTTGCATTATTGCTCATATTGACCATGGTAAAAGTACCTTAGCAGATAGATTGTTAGAATATACAGGCTCTGTAACAGATCGTGAAAAGAAAGATCAGTTATTAGATAATATGGATTTAGAACGCGAACGCGGAATTACCATAAAGTCGCATGCCATTCAAATGGATTTTGAGCACAAAGGAGAACAATATATTCTGAATTTAATTGACACTCCAGGTCACGTAGATTTCTCTTATGAAGTTTCTAGATCCATCGCTGCTTGTGAAGGTGCTTTGCTTATTGTAGATGCTGCTCAAAGTATTCAAGCACAAACAATTTCTAATTTATACTTAGCTTTAGAAAATGATTTAGAAATTATTCCCATCTTAAACAAAGTAGATTTGCCAAGTGCAAACCCAGAAGAAGTAACCGATGATATTGTTGATTTATTGGGTTGTGAACCAGAAGACGTCATTCACGCAAGTGGAAAAACAGGTTTTGGCGTAGACGCTATTTTAGAAGCAATTATCGATAAAGTTCCTGCTCCAAAAGGAGATCCAGAAGCCCCATTACAAGCCTTAATTTTCGATTCAGTTTACAATTCTTATCGTGGAATTGAAACCTACTTTAGAGTAATGAATGGAGAAATAAAAAAAGGACAGCGTATTAAATTTATGGCAACCGATAATGAGTATTTTGCCGATGAGGTTGGTACTTTGAAATTAGAACAGGTTGTAAAAAAATCTGTAAAAACAGGGGATGTTGGGTATTTAATTACAGGAATAAAAACGGCTAAAGAAGTAAAAGTAGGAGATACAATTACGGATGCAGCAAACCCTACCACAGAAAATATTGATGGATTTGAAGATGTCAAACCCATGGTTTTTGCAGGAATTTATCCTGTAGATACAGAAGACTATGAAGAATTGCGTTATTCTATGGAAAAACTGCAATTGAACGATGCTTCTTTGGTGTTTGTGCCAGAAAGTTCTGCCGCTTTAGGTTTTGGTTTTCGTTGTGGATTCTTAGGAATGTTGCACATGGAAATTATTCAAGAACGTTTAGAACGTGAGTTTAATATGACGGTAATTACAACAGTTCCCAATGTTTCTTATCATGCATATACTAAGAAGAATCCAACAGAAATTGTTTTATTAAATAATCCTACAGATTTACCAGATCCGTCAAGATTAGAGAAAGTAGAAGAGCCTTATATTAAAGCAAGTATTATTACGAAATCTGATTTTGTTGGGCAAGTAATGAGTTTGTGTATTGAAAAACGTGGCGAAATTACCAATCAGACTTACTTAACAACAGAAAGAGTGGAACTAACGTTTGACATGCCATTGGCAGAAATAGTTTTTGATTTTTATGATCGTCTAAAAACAGTTTCTAAAGGATATGCGTCTTTCGATTATTCTCCAATTGGAATGAGAGCGTCCAAATTAGTAAGAGTTGATATTTTATTAAACGGTTCTGGAGTAGATGCACTTTCTGCTTTATTACATGCAGATAATGCCTATTCAATTGGTAAAAAAATAGTTGAAAAGTTAAAAGAATTAATTCCAAGACAACAGTTTGATATTCCTATTCAAGCTGCTATTGGAGCAAAAATTATTGCGCGTGAAACTACAAAAGCGTTGCGTAAAGATGTTACCGCAAAATGTTATGGGGGAGATATTTCTCGTAAACGTAAACTGTTAGAAAAGCAGAAAAAAGGAAAGAAAAGAATGCGTCAAGTAGGGAATGTAGAAATTCCGCAAGAAGCATTTATGGCGGTTTTGAAATTGAATGATTAAGGTTTCGATTCTTCATTTAAAGTGGTAATTGCATAAAAAAAGCTTCTTTTGTTAAAATGAAGTATCGTCTTCTTTAATTAATTACCTTTGATTCATAAATCTATTTTATAAGAGATTTCAAGACATGAAAAACCTATGTATTTTTTTATTCCTAACGTTTAGTTTAGGGATATTTTCTCAAATTGAAGATCCCTTACAATGGTCTACAACCGTCGAAAAAATTTCAGACACTGAGTTTATGCTAGTTTCTGAAGCAACTATAGCAGCAGGTTGGCATTTGTATTCACAAAATGTTCCGGAAGATGGACCCATACCCACTACCTTCATTTATGATAATTCTAAAGGAGGGTTTTCTATAGAAGGAAAGACAATTGAAGAAAAGGGTGTTACAATAGAGGATCCTGTCTTTGAGATGAAAATTAAGTTTTTTGAAAATTCAGCAATCTTTAAACAAAGAATTAAAACGATTTCAGACAAAAACACCATTCAGGGAATTGTAGAATTCATGGTTTGCGACGACACCAAATGTTTGCCTCCCACAGAAATAGCATTGGTCTTTAACTTGGAAAAAGGAAAGAGTACACGTTTAGTTTCAAAGACATCAGTTGCTTCAGGCATAGTAGACAACTCTGGGACAAACAAACTTCTTTATGGAATAAAGACAAATGATGTTCGGTTTTCTTCCCTTAAATGTCAAGATGAAGTTAAAAGTAATGCTACAGAAATACAAAAAGGGCAAAAATCTTTATGGAGTATTTTTGGACTCGGTTTTTTAGGAGGTTTGTTAGCTTTGCTGACTCCTTGTGTGTTTCCGATGATTCCTTTAACCGTCAGTTTTTTTACTAAAAAGAAGGGACAAAATAGTGGTTCAGGAATATCAAAGGCTTTGCTTTATGGTTTTTTTATTTTCGCAGTGTATATTATTTTAAGTGTCCCTTTTCATTTATTAGATTCAGTAAATCCAGATATTTTAAATGAAATATCGACCAATATCTGGTTAAATAGTATCTTCTTTTTAGTTTTTGTGTTTTTTGCTTTTTCATTCTTTGGATATTATGAATTAACACTTCCATCAAGTTGGACAAATAGAACAACCCAAGGAGAAAGTTCAGGAGGTATTGTTGGTATCTTTTTTATGGCGTTAACCTTAGCAATTGTTTCCTTTTCTTGCACAGGACCCATTTTAGGTTCTCTGCTAGCGGGTTCTTTAACTAGAGATGGTGGTGCATGGCAATTAACAGCAGGTATGTCAGGCTTTGGCGTTTCTTTAGGGTTGCCTTTTGCGTTGTTTGCTATGTTTCCTAACATGCTGAATGTCTTGCCAAAATCTGGCGGTTGGTTAAATACAACAAAAGTAATTTTAGGCTTTTTAGAATTGGCGCTTGCGTTCAAATTTTTATCAAATGCAGATTTAGTAGCGCATTGGAACCTCTTAAAAATTGAACCTTTCTTATTACTGTGGATACTTATTTTTGCTGCTTTAGCCTTGTATTTGTTTGGGAAAATTAAATTTCCACACGATGCACCAATTAAAAAAGTATCCTTTTCAAGGATTGCTGGTGGGTTGTTAGTGGCGTCTTTTGTTATCTATCTGGCTTCCGGTTTTAGGGTCAATAAAGAGACAAAAACATTGACACCTTTAACATTGTTAAGTGGTTTAGCACCTCCTGTTGGTTATAGCTTTTTGTATCCGAATGAATGTCCTAACAACTTAGATTGTTTCAAAGATTTAAAAAAAGGAATTGAATACGCAAAAAAAGTAAACAAACCAATACTCCTAGATTTTACAGGATATGCATGTGTAAATTGTAGAAAAATGGAGGAACATGTTTGGCCACTTAAAAGGATTGATACCTATATAAGAAACGAGTATGTTTTAATTTCTTTATATGTTGATGACAAAAAAGCATTGCCAAAAGAAGAGCAGATTTTAGTAAACCGCACGAATGGAGGAACAAGAAAGTTGCAAAATTATGGACATAAATGGGCGAATTTTCAAACACAATTTTTTCAAACAAATTCCCAGCCCTACTATGTTTTATTAAATTCTGATGGAACAGTGATTTTAAATCAAGCGGTAGGATATACACCTGACGAAAAGGAGTATGCACAATTTTTAGCATGTGGTTTAGAGGTTTTTAAAGCGAGCAATCAAAAGTGATTTTAACGTTGTTTTTTGGACAAAGAATGTCCTAAAACGAGTGCTGTTTTTGATGCTATTTTTAAAAACATATCAATTATATTTATAATAAAAGGAGATATAATTTGTTTATTTAAAATTAATCTTTAGATTTGCTCTTTAAACAAAGAGAAAACAAATGTTAAAGAACACTTTTACTCGTTTCTATTTTTACTTTTATACTAAAAGTAGAGGCTTTGTACGATGTTGTTAAGAAACAATCATAAAATATAAAGTCTCAAATTTAATTTGAGACTTTTTTTTTGATATTACTTTTTATTAATGAATAAAATTATTGCCATACAAGGAGCAGAAGGCTCAAACCACCATAAAGTTGCGTGCGACTTTTACGGAACCTCAATACAGTTAAAAGAATGCATGTCTTTTGATGTTTTGGTGGATAGTTTGTTAGATCAGTCTGCAGACCTAGGTGTCATGGCTTTAGAAAACACCATTGCGGGTTCTATTATTCCTAATTATGCGTTAATTGACAAACATAACTTACATATTATAGGTGAAGAATATTTAAACATTCACCATCATCTAATGGGTTTAAAAGGTCAAGAGATTTCAGATATTAAAGAAGTTTGGTCTCACCCAATGGCATTATTACAATGTAAAGAATTCTTTAAAAAACATGCACATATCAAATTAGTTGAAGACGTCGACACTGCCGAAGTAGCTAAAAGAATTTCAAAAGAAAATTTAGTAGGCATTGCAGCAATTGCGCCAAAGATTGCCGCAGAAATTTTTGAGTTAGCGATTATTGAAGATCAAATTCAAACGATAAAAGAGAACTCAACAAGATTTGTAATTGTACAAACAAAGGAACCAGACACAAAAAAAGTTGTAAATAAAGCATCAATAAAATTTCAATTAGATCATAAAAGAGGAAGTTTAGCTGCAATTTTAAATGTGTTAAGCGATTGTAAAATGAGTTTAACCAAAATTCAATCACTTCCAGTAATAGAAGAACCTTGGAAATATTCATTTTTTGTAGATGTTACTTTTGATACATATGAAAATTATCAAAAAGCAAAAGCGATTATTGAAATAATGGCAGAAGATTTTAAGATATTAGGAACCTATGAAAACGGTAGAAAATAAAGGAGCGTTCCTGAACTTGATTCAGGACCTTATGATAAAAATATGATTACATCCGCAAAAAGATTAGATACAGTTCAAGAATACTATTTCTCAAAAAAATTAAGAGAAGTTAGTGCTTTACTTGCTGCAGGAAAGCCAATTATCAATATGGGAATTGGGTCTCCAGATTTGCGTCCGCCAGCAGAAGTAATTGCAGCTATTCAAAATAGTTTAAGCGACGTTACTGCGCATAAATATCAATCATATCAAGGTTTACCAGCATTAAGACAAGCGATTTCAAATTTTTATAAAAATAAATTTTCTGTAGTATCAAATCCAGAGAACGAAGTGTTGCCTTTAATGGGAAGTAAGGAAGGAATCATGCATATTTCTATGGCTTTTTTAAATGAAGGAGATAAAGTATTAATTCCAAACCCAGGATATCCTACCTACACTTCAGTGACGAAATTAGTAGGTGCAGTTCCACTTTTTTATAATTTAAGTGATCAAAATAACTGGCAGCCAAATTATGAGGAATTAGAAAAGCAAGATTTAACAGCGGTAAAAATTATGTGGGTGAATTATCCACACATGCCAACAGGAGCTAATGCAACTTTGGAAACGTTTGAAAAGTTAGTTGCTTTTGGAAAAAAGCATCAAATTTTAATCATAAACGACAATCCATATAGCTTTATTTTAAATGAGAAACCAATTAGTATTTTGCAAGTTGAAGGTGCAAAAGACATTGCTTTAGAATTAAATTCGTTAAGTAAAACATTTAATATGTCTGGTTGGAGAGTAGGAATGGTTCTAGGAAACGCTACATATATTAATGAAATATTAAAAGTAAAAAGTAATATGGATTCTGGTATGTTCTATGGAATTCAAAAAGGAGCCATAGAAGCTTTACAACTGTCTAATGATTGGTTTTTAGCACAAAATAAAATATATAAAGAACGTAGAAGCTTAATTTGGCAATTGGCAGATAAATTAGGCACTACGTATGATAAAAACGCCACAGGATTATTTGTGTGGGCGAAAATTCCGGAAGGTAAAAAAGCAGAAACCGTAACTGATTCTGTATTGTATAATAATGATGTTTTTATCACACCAGGAACTATTTTTGGAAGCCAAGGAGAAGGGTATATTCGTTTTTCATTGTGTGTAACATCAGAAACAATTAAGGAAGCGATAAGTAGGTTTTAGAAATAAGTTTGCAATTTTTAAGTTGTAGTTTACAATGACTTAGATTCTGAAAAAAGTTTTTAAAATTTGAGTAAATAAAATAGGAAATTAATAAATTCTCTTTCCGTTAGAAAGGGTTAGGAATAGAAAAATGAAAAATATATACATGATCGGTATTGGTTTAATTGGCGGTAGTTTTGCTATCGACATAAAAAAACACCATCCAAATGTTGTAATTCATGGAATTAGTAGAAAAGAAGAAACCTTAAATAAGGCTTTAGAATTGAAACTAATTGACAAGAAAGCAACTTTAGATGCTATCGAAAATGCAGACTTAGTTATTGTTTCAATTCCAGTAGATGCGACCGTAAAATTATTGCCAACCATTTTAGATAAAATATCTGACACAGGTTTGGTGGTGGATGTAGGTTCCACAAAAGAAGCGATTTGTAAAGTCGTTGAACATCATCCTAAAAGGAGGAATTTTTTAGCATGTCACCCAATTGCAGGAACAGAGAATTCTGGTCCAACAGCCGCAATTTCTGGCTTATACATTGGGAAAACGAATATTATTTGCGAAGTAGAAAAGACAACTTTTAAGCTTCAAGAAAAAGCATTACAATTATTTAAAGACATTGGAATGCGTATTCGTTATATGGATCCTGTTTCCCATGATAAACATATTGCGTATGTTTCGCATTTATCGCACATTAGTGCATTTATGTTAGGAAAAACAGTGATGGATAAAGCAAAAAATGAACGCGATATTTTTGATATGGCAGGTTCAGGTTTTACATCCACAGTACGTTTGGCAAAAAGTTCGCCAGCAATGTGGACACCAATATTTAAACAAAATAAAGAAAACGTCATTGAAACGTTGGACGAATACATCCATAATTTACAACAATTTAAAAGGTTGATGGA
>CATITK010000055.1 GCA_949545755.1 Polaribacter sejongensis
ATAAAGTTGAATAACATCTGCACCATCAGAGTTACCTGTATTTTCTATTTTTACACAGACGTTAGTTGTGTTTTTTTTGGTACTAACTTTTAATTTTGAATATTTAAAATCTGTATAACTTAAACCGTGTCCGAAAGGAAATAAAACCTCTTTTTTATATTTATCAAAATATCTATAACCTACATAAATATCTTCTTTATATTCTATTTCACTATCATAAGAATAAAAATTAGCAGGGTATTGGCTGTACGATTTCGGGAATGTTATTGGTAGTTTTCCAGAAGGATTTACTTTGCCAAAAATAACATCAAAAATAGCGTTTCCTCCTTGTTCTCCTGGATACCAAACATCTAAAACAGCTGGTACATTATCTAACCAACTATTCATAGTTACAGCACTTCCTGCAATTAAAACTACAGCTACGTTTTTATTAATTTTTGATATTTCATTTATTAAATTTTGTTGCGATTGTGGCAAGGCTAATGTCCTTCTATCTCCAGCTTCTATATCTCCCATTTTAGCACTTAACCCAACTGTTAAAACAACAGCATCAGCATTTTTGGCTGCTATTTTTGCTTTTTCTAGGTATTGAATATTTTCATAATCCCAACCAATTCTTAAATTTGAAATATGGCCACCAAAACTAGCGTACTTTACTTCTAGTTTATATTCTTTACCTTTCTCTAATTTAATTTTACCTGTATTATTCCAATCAATTCTACTTCCTTTTTTATTTTCTGCAACCAATTTTCCATCAATAAAAATCTTTGCGTTTCCAGATTCGTTTCTAACTTCAAAAGAATAACCTCTTGTAGCTGGTACTTTTAATGTTGATTTAAATGCTACGGAAAACTTATATTTATCATTATTTTTAGCAGTACCAGCTTCAGGAATTTCTAATCCTCTTCCCCAATTATAAGCTAATTTTTTGTTTACTTCTTTTTTAAAAGGTGCACCTTTAAAACCAACATTGTTATAATAAGAAGACTCAATACCTTCTTTATTATCTACTGAAAGATATTTGGTTGGTATTAAACCATAACCAGATTCCGCGTAACAACCAGGTTCATAGCTAACTTTAATATCTTTACCTACATTATTTTTAATCCCTAAAAATGGAGTAATTATACTTCCTTGTTTAGAGACTATTTTTGCACTTCCACCTCCTTGAAACAATCCTATATCATATTTACCATTGTTAAAATGTCCTCCATAATTTCCATTAGGACCTATTACAGCAATATTTTTAATATTATTAAGATTAAAAGGAAGTGTATTATTTTCGTTTTTTAGTAAAACCATTGCTTCAGAAGAAGCAGTTCTTGCCATTTCTAAATGTGATTTAGAACGTACAATATTTTTATCATACATTGGGCCTTGGTCAAAAGCACCACTCCAAAAAACAACTTGCAACACATTTTTAACCATTGTGTTAAGCACATCTTCGCTTACTTTATTATCGTTTACAGCTTTTAATAATTTATCTCCATACCATCTAGGTCTTGGCATTTCTACATCTAGTCCATTATTTGCAGAAGCAACAGTAGATTGTGTTCCAGACCAATCTGAAAGTACAAAACCACTAAAACCCCATTCTTTTCTTAAAACTTGATTTAAAGTAAAATCGTTTTCGCAACTATGCACGCCATTAACTTTATTGTAAGCGCCCATAATAACTTGGGCATCAGCATCTTTTATAGCAGTTTCAAAACCTGGAAAATAAATTTCTCTTAATGCTCTTTCACTAACCTGAACATCTACTTTGTGTCTATTTAATTCTTGATTGTTAACGATATAGTGTTTTAGTATTGCTGCAATTTTTTCGCTTTGAATTCCTTTTGTGTAAGCCGCTGCTATTTGTCCGTTTAAAAAAGGATCTTCTGTAAAATACTCAAAACTTCTACCTGTTCTTGGGTCTCTAATAATATTCATTGCAGGTCCCGCATTAGACATTGCGCCTACAGCATTCATTTCTTTCCCTATTGTAGACGTAATTTGTTTTACTTTATCTATATCCCAAGTAGCAGCCATCGCAATAGAAACAGGGAAATAAGTACCTGCATCTACAGTGATACCTCCATTTTTATTTCTTCTTCTCATTTTCATACCAAAAGGACCGTGGGCAATTACAAAATCAGGAATTGATAATCTTTCAATGCCATTAATAGATTCTTGTTTATTGCTTAAAACACC
>CATITK010000056.1 GCA_949545755.1 Polaribacter sejongensis
ACTGAAATTTAAAGTTATGTCTGAATTTAAAGCCACGCTATTGGAAACTGCCGTTGGACTCTTAGAAATTAAAGTAAAGGACTGACCAATTACAGCGTTAGAAAAAAGAATGAGTAAGAATAAAACTTTCTTCATAAACTAGCTGTTTTTGACGGTAAATTTGAATTTACTTTTACCTTCATTGTTGAAAATAATCCAACCGCTGGTTTAAGCTTGCTTGAGGAAAAAGTAGGATCTAATGCTGAATACGAAGTTTCCGTAACTCCATTTTTTTTTGTTAAAACACTTAAAGGCGCTACAGCTTTAAAATGGGGTGTAGCTGTTTTTTCGAATGCTGAATAGAAAAGTTCTTTAGCTTTTGGATGCATTGTAAAAAGCAACACCATACAAGCCCAATATAAGTTATTTTTACTTAATAATATTTTCATAAAAAAGGAAGAATTTTCAGTACTTTTTGTAGTCAAATTGAACTTTTTCACCCAAAACTTAAAAGAAATTTTTGATCATTTAGTTTAAAGTTTTGATATTGTTTTTTTCTAGCTTTTAAAGTGCTGTTTTTTGTTATTTTTCTTTAAAGGAAAGGGGATTGCTACCAATGTTGCAGTTTCGTTAGCGCATATGACTTGGCTATTTACTGTTACGGTTGGTTGAAAATCATTTGTTTGAGCTGCTATTTTAATATTACTTATCAAAAAAAACATTAAAATAACTAGTGTTTTAATTTTCATGAAAATAAATATAAAAGTATTGACCTCTTGGGCGTTATGATTAACCTAAAAAAATACTCAACGTTTTGTATAGGGGGAGTTTGCTTATGTAAGCAAACAGGTTGCAATTTACAAAAGAATATTGGGAATTCTAATAAAAATATTAAAAGAACAACTTTTAACCTATCAAAGACCTAAATCAAAAATGATTTATTTAGAAAACTCACAAATATAATTTTAGAAAAATTAGAACGAAGTGTTTATAATCGAAGAAGAAAATTAGTAAATCGTACAAATAAAGACACTAAATTCATTTTATTTCACATCTTTAAAAAGATCGATTCATATTGTATTTTAAAACTGTAAGAGTCACTCATAATGACACTAAAATATCTAATTCACTTTTCGATAAAAACAACAAAGGTATTTGTATGATTGATACAGATACTGTTATGCCTGGAATTATTCATTATGATTTTGGGGATGCTATAAGAACTATTTGTAACACTGCAGCAGAAGATGAAACTGATTTATCTAAAGTTGAATTCAATTTAGAATATTACAAAGCGTATGAAAAAGGATTTCTAGAGAAATCTAAAGATTCTATATCTGTTATGGGTATAAAACAGCTGCCTTTAGCGGCAAAAACAATGATTTTTATAATGGCACTTCGTTTTTTAACAGATTATTTAAATAACGATATCTATTATAAAACGAACTATTCAGATCACAATTTAGACAGAGCAAAGAATCAATTTAAATTGATAGAAAGTTTTACTAAAAAAACAGCAAATACACTATAAAATGAAAAAGTAGTTAATTACAGTTGCAAAATATATGAGATAACTTGGATTAAGAAGTAAACTTTGTAAGAAATGTGGTACAGAAAAAAAAAGCATTCGGGTCTTAATTATATGAATATTGAGGAATTTAAGAATCAAATAAAGAAATATAAAAATGTAGCTTAACTCTTTCTGTAATTTTTGTTTGCATATCCAATATGGGTGTAAGTTGTTAAATGAGGTAAAGGAATACTTAGACAAAAAACCTCCTCAACTTGTTACTATAAGCGAATTTTCAGAATATTATGGGATTGAAATTGACATCATTAATCTGTATATTAATTAGTTATAAAACTACTTTCATAAATTATAAAATTTGCGTGAATTTATGTTGGATAGTATGTGTAAGGGTTTTATATTTGCACCACTTTTGTACAAAGCAATTTAAAATGAAAGTTCTTATCACTAAAGTTACCTATTCGGTTACCCCAAAAAGGAAACAACTTGTAACTATTTGATAATTAAAAATATTAGAGTGGTCGTTATTATCCTGCCACCCCGACACAGTTGTACGTAGCAACTTTAAAACTACGGGCTCTTAGCTCAGCTGGATAGAGCACCTCCCTTCTAAGGAGGCGGTCGAAGGTTCGAATCCTTCAGGGCTCA
>CATITK010000057.1 GCA_949545755.1 Polaribacter sejongensis
GCATCGTTTTTTACTCCTTTATATTCAATAATGTTGTCGTTTTGTAAGCGCTCAAAATTTGCGAGAACAAGTTGGGTGGTGATTCCTGTTTTTTTAGCAATAAAAAATTCATCAATCTTAACCTCTTGCTCAAATAAGCCAGGATAGGTTCTTAAAATTAAATTGGTAAACTTTTTTATAATAGCATTTTTATCAAGATAGTTTAAAACGGTTTTACTACTCACAATAAACTGTAAGGTAGATTTTTTATTATAATGACTACTAACTTCTATAATTCCATTATTTGATAATATCTTAATCGCAGCAGCCACTTTCAATGAGGAGAAATTATATTTTTTACAGAATTCTAAAAGATGAAAAGGAAAGGATTCTTCAACGAGTTCACCTAAAGAAATTCTAAAATATTGATATAATTTTTGATGAATTTCTTTGATTTCTTTAATGGTTAATAATGTTTTTTCGAGTCTTTCTTTAAATGTTACAACATCACTTTTATTGAATAGCAAAACGGCAAATGATTTTTTGCTATTTCTACCTGCTCTACCAGTTTCTTGTACATAATTTTCAATGCTTCCTGGAAGATCTAAATGGATTACTATGCCAACATTTGCTTTGTCTATTCCCATTCCAAAAGCATTAGTAGCAACAATAATGGGGGTTTTTTCCGTCATCCAATTCTCAAAAGAATTCTTTTTTTCTGAGGTTGATAATCCAGCATGATAAAAAGAGCTTTTAAAGTTATTTGCATTTAAGAAAGCACTAATCTGTACTGTTTTTTTTCTCGAATTGACATATACAATTGCGGGCGATTTTGTTTTGGTAAATATTTGAAGTATCCGTTGTAATTTGTCTTCAACAGTAAATACCTGATAAGCTAAGTTTTTTCTAAAAAATGATTTTTTAAAAACCTCGGGCTCATTTAACTGAAGATTGCTACAAATATCAGTAATAATTTTTTTGTTTGCAGTTGCGGTTAATGCAATAAAAGGAACCTTAGGTTTTAATGTTCTTAGTATTTTAATGTTTCTATACGAAGGTCTAAAATCATGTCCCCACTCGGAGATACAATGAGCTTCGTCTATGGCAATTAAATTAATAGGTAACGCTTTTATTTTTTGTTGAATAAAAAAGGATTGCAATCTTTCTGGAGAAATATATAAGAATTTATAGCCGCCAAATTTAATATTGTCAAACAAGGTGATCATTTCCTCTTGTGTTGCACCAGATGCAATGCTAGCGGCTTTAATTCCTTTTTTACTTAAGCTTTCTACTTGATCTTGCATTAAGGCAATTAGAGGAGAAATCACTAAGCAAATACCCTCCTTTGCCAGCGTAGGAATCTGAAAACAAATGGATTTCCCTCCTCCAGTAGGAAGCAATGCAATCACATCTTTTTGATCTATAACAGATGAAATTATTTCTTCTTGTTGGGGTCTGAATTCTGAAAATTCCCAATATTTTTTTAAGAGTTCTTTTGGTGAAATCATACTGAATAAGAAAGGGAGTTAACAATAAAATTGGTTCTTTCTTCAATTGTCCCAAAAGGAACATTGACTATCGAATAGCCTAATTCTAAATACGTTTTTAATAAAAAAAGATCAATTTTGGTGGTTTCTTCAAAAGACTCATAGCGTTCGTTATCAGTTACGTGTATGTCTTTCCAAGGCGAAAAGTGAAAAACTTTGTCATACTGATATTCTTTGCTTTTTTCGATGAAAGTTGTTGGGTATTTCGTTTTGTAATATTCCATATATGCATGAATATCTGGGATTCCTCTATCAAAGAAAACAATTTTAGTTTTATTTTTATCAGCGGTTAGATACTGTTCTGTTCTACTTTCTAATAGCATTTCACTAAATAGCAAAGGTTGGGTTAGAAACAATTGGGATATTCCTTGTTTTTGTGCTTTCAAAGTCACAGCTCTACAAACTTCGGGCATGCAAAAATATTTTCGTTTTGTTAGTTCATTTAAAACCGAAGTTTTTCCAGTTCCAGGCCCGCCAATTAATAGAATTTTTTGCTGCATCTCACAAAAATAATTGATTCCCTTTATAAAACTAATTTTTAATGTAATTTTGTCTCTTGTTATTTTTAATTAATTTAGAGAAAAGAACAAGTTTTTATGAATGATGAAAATCAATTTTACACAAAATTGAAAGCACAATTAGACGATACTAGTACGTTTCCTTCGGATTATATGTACAAGTTTATTGTGCCTACTGATGGTGATCAGGTTCAGGAAGTTGAAGCCTTATTTAATGATTCTGCGGCAGTATTAACTACCAAAAAATCAAAGACAGGGAAATATGTGAGCCTTTCTATCCTATTAAGGATAGAAAGTTCCGAAAAAGTAATTTCATATTATAAAAAAGCAGCAAAAGTTAAAGGAATCATATCATTATAATTAAAGAATTTATGAAAAAAATAGTTTTATTATTAGTTTTAGTTATCTCAACATCAGTTTTCTCTCAAAAAAGAGCTAAAACTATAGTAACCATTGATGGTGAAAAAATCACTGTTGCCGAGTTTAAAAAAATGTATGAAAAGAATCTAGGTGTCATAGATGATGAAGAAGCCAAAAGCATCTCTAACAACTTAAACTTGTATATCAATTACAAGTTAAAAGTTAAAGAAGCTTACCGCATTCAATTAGATACGATGCCCTCCTACAAAAGGGAGATTGCACTCTATAAAGACCAACTTATGGCCCCTTATTTACAGGACACAACCTTTATAAACACCTTGGTAGAGGATGCTTACTTTAGAACAAAAAATGAAGTAAAAGCGAAGCATATTTTAATACTGCTGTCTAAAGAAGCAACACCAAAAGATACTCTAATAGCCTATAATAAAATACTTAAATTAAGAGAGCGGATTTTAAAAGGCGAAAATTTTGAAGTGATTGCGGCTCAGTTCTCGGAAGATAAATCTGCCCAAAATAACCCCAAAACGGGTAGAAAAGGAAATAGGGGTAATTTAGGTTATTTCTCAGCATTTACAATGGTTTATCCTTTTGAGGTTGCTGCTTACGCTACAAAAGTAGGTGAAATTTCGATGCCTTTTAAAACGAAATTTGGGTATCATATTATGCAGGTTGATGACATCAAAGAATCTAAAGGAGCTATTGAAGCTGCACATATTTTAATTAAGGGTACCAGTGCATCTAGCGAAAACAGGATAAAAGATATTTATACCAAATTAAAAAATAATGAGAATTTTGAAGCGCTTGCTAAAAAGTTTTCTGAAGATACTGGTTCTAAAAATAAAGGAGGTAAATTAGGTAAATTTAAAGCTGGAAGAATGGTGAAACCTTTTTCAGATGCCGCGTTTTCTTTAGCGCATGTAAATGATTTTTCACCCCCTTTCAAAACTCGTTTTGGGTTGCATATTGTAAAATTAATCAAGAAACATCCTATTCGTTCTTTTGATGAAATGAAAAAAGAGTTATACGACAAAGTAAAAAAGAGTTCTAGAATGCAGTTGTCTAAAAATGCTATTGTTACCAAATTAGAAAAAAAATATACGATTATAGAATTTGAGGAGGCAAAAAAGATTTTAAACAGAAATGATATAAGAACCCTTCCTAAAGACTCTTTACAGCAAACCATCCTTCGTATTAATGATAAGAAAATAGGACAAGAAGTATTTGTTGAATATATTAAAAATAGAAGCAGTTCGCCCGTTTTTGAACTTTACAAAACTTTTAGAGATACTCAAATAATGGACTATTATAAAGAAAATTTAATTTATACAGAACCTGAATATGCACATATTTTAAAAGAATATGAAGACGGTTTATTACTTTTTGAATTAATGCAAGAAAAAATTTGGCAAGCAGCGACTAAAGATAGCTTGGCCTTAAAAAAGTATTTTAAAACCAATGTAGCAAATTATAAAACGGATGAGTTAAAAACGATAAAAGGACAGGTTATAAATGACTATCAAAACTTTTTAGAAGAAAAATGGATCGCAACATTAAGACAGCAAAGTGAAATAATAGTTAATAAAAGACAATTAAAGGGATTAATTAGGTTTTACAGAGAAGAATAATGAAGTATACAATTGTTTTATTTTGTCTTGTTTTTTTGACCTCTTGCGATTTATTCAAAATAAAAGAGAAAGAGAGTTATGGTTCAGAAATTGTTGCGATCATAAATACGGATAAACTTTTTAGAGAAGATTTGTTACCTATTTTACCTAAAAACGTCAATAGAACAGATAGTCTTGTTTTAGTTAAAAGTTATATACAAGATTGGGCAGTCAACAAATTGTTACTTGAAAAAGCAAAGAATAATAGTTCTTTAGAGGCTGTTAATCAAATTGATGCTTTGGTAAAAGATTACAAAGAAAGTTTATTAATCAATAACTTTAAAGAGCAATTAGTAAAGCAACAATTAGATACCCTTATTTCTGAAGAAGAACTGGAGGTGTTTTATATGCTGAATAAAGAAAATTTTAAATTAAACGAAGAATTAGTAAAAATAAAATACTTGCATTTAGACAATCATATTAAAGATATAAAAGAATTTTCATCACTTTTTAAATCTGACGATATGAATGATTTAGAAGCATTAGAAAAACAAGAACTAAGTTTTAAATCCCATCAATTTAATGATTCTATTTGGACGCAATTAGACAACATTTTGTTAAAACTTCCTTTTTCAAAGGAAAAACTGTTAAAAAAAACAAAATTCCTCCAAAAACAAGATTCATTAGGTTTATATTTGGTGGCTATAAAAGAGGTTTTACCGCGTAATTCTATAGCACCATTAAGCTATATAGCAGGAACAATAAGACAAATGATTTTACACAAGCGTAAAATTGAGTTAATAAGAGAGATAGAAAAAATAATAGTCAAAGATGCAACACAGAACAATGATTTCAAAATATATTAAAATTTCAATTTGTACCTTCATTTTAGGATTTGTAGGGTTGCAAACAGCTGCTCAAAAAACAAAAATAGACGGAGTCGCTGTCGTTATTGGTAAAAACATTGTTTTAGATTCTGATATTGATAAGTTTAAGCAAGAAATAGAATTAAGAAGTGAAGGGAAAGTGAAAATTACCGATTGCGAAATGTTGGAAGAATTAATGCAGCAAAAGCTAATGGCGCATCATGCAGTTGTTGATAGTGTTGTTGTTTCTGATTCCGAAATTTCATCACGAGTGGATCGAAGTATTCAGTATTTTACACAACAATATGGGAGTGTAGAGAAAGTAATTAAGGCTTATGGTTTTAATGATTTAGAAGACTTGAAAAAGGAATTAACGAGCGTTCAAAAGGAAAACATTTTAATAGAAAAAGAGCAAGCAAAAGTAGCAGAAAAAGTAGATGTTACTCCAGAAGAAGTGCGTTTGTATTATGTTGGATTAAAAGACAAAGGAGAACTTCCTCAGTTTCCTGCAGAAATAGAATTAGCTCAAATTGTGCTAAAGGCAGTTCCGACTAATGAAGAAATAGATAGAATTATTGCTGAATTAAGTAAAATAAAAGTACAGATAGAAGAAGGTGGTAGTTTTAGAATGAAAGCGATCATTAATTCAGACGATCCTGGCGTGACGAGTAATGGGGGAGAGTACACGGTCACTAAAGAGTCTAGTTTTATTAAAGAGTTTAAAGAAATGGCTTTTACTCTTGATGTTGGTCAAGTTTCTAAACCTTTTAAATCTGAATTTGGATATCATATTATGCAACTGCATAAAATTAAAGGGAATACAAGAATTGCTTCTCATATATTAATGCAACCAGAAATTCCTGAGGCGAAACTTAAAGAAATTAAAGAGAAGGCCGAAGAAATTATTTCAGAAATTAAAACTGGAAAATTAAGTTTTAGTGCTGCTGTTAAAAAATACTCTAATGATGCTGAGACTAAAAACAGTGGTGGTTTAATTATAAATCCTTCTACAGGAGAATCAAAATTTGATTTGACAAGAATGGATCCTGCTTTTTATGCAAGAGTCAGCGATCTTAAAAAAGGAGAAATGACAGCCCCTTTTTATGACGAAGAAAGATCTGGAGATAAAATGTTCAAGTTTATTCTAATGAGAAATAGAACAGATACGCATACGGCAGATATTATTGAGGATTATGTGAAAATCCAACAATTGGCACTTCAAAAAAAGAAAGAAGAAACGATTACAAAATGGTCTAAAGAAAAGATTAAAGACACCTACATTAAATTAGGTAATGAACATGCTAAATGTGTTTTTAATAAGAATTGGAAAAAAGAAGTAAATAAATAATGTCGGACGTTGAAGCGGTAACTAGTTTAGTAGAAAAATACAATGCGTTAAAGGCAGAAATAGGGAAGGTTATAATTGGTCAGCATGAAGCTGTAAATTTTACTTTATTATCTATTCTTTGTGGAGGGCACTCATTATTAATTGGGGTACCTGGTTTGGCAAAAACGTTATTAGTAAATACGGTTTCAGATGCCTTGGGATTGAATTTTAAGAGAATACAATTCACACCCGATTTAATGCCATCAGATATTTTAGGAAGTGAAATTTTAGATGAAAACAGGCATTTTAAGTTTATAAAAGGGCCCATTTTTTCAAATATCATTCTTGCAGATGAAATTAACAGAACGCCTCCTAAAACTCAAGCAGCCTTATTAGAAGCAATGCAAGAGCGCTCTGTAACTGTTGCTGGAAATCACTATAAATTAGCACCGCCTTTTTTTGTTTTAGCCACGCAAAACCCAATTGAGCAAGAAGGGACTTATCCTTTGCCAGAAGCTCAATTAGACCGTTTTCTGTTTTCTATTTATTTAGAATATCCATCATTTCAAGAAGAGGTTGCCGTTGTAAAAAGCACTACAAGTAATAACACTCAATCCATCAACTCCCTATTTTCTTCGGAAGAAATTGTAGCAGCCCAAAAGCTTGTACGTAAAATTCCCGTTGCAGAGAATGTCATTGAATATGCTGTTGGTTTAGTAGGGAAAACAAGACCAAAATCGAAAGCAGCTCCTACACTCGTTACTTCTTATTTAGATTGGGGAGCAGGCCCAAGAGCTTCTCAGAGTTTAATCTTAGCAGCGAAAGCCCATGCTGTCGTAAATGGAAAATTCTCTCCAGACATCGAAGATGTAAAAGCCGTTGCGATTCCTATATTGTCTCACAGAATTGTGAAGAATTACAAAGCAGAAGCTGAAGGAATTACAATTTCAGACATCATAAAATCATTGTTGTAGTTTTTTTCTATTCAATTCACCAAAAATTTGTTCCTCCTTTTCCGCTGACCTTGAATCTCAAAATACTTGGGAAGGTATTAGCTGTTTAGAATAAACTGTGATGTTTTGAATTCTGCCTTAATCTTTCACTACTTCCTTCAAGTTTTTATCTTGATCAATTTCCCATACATTAAAAATACCATCACCATCAAAATCTTCATGAATTAATTGAAACCTTGCATCCTATTTCTTAAAATGTTGTAGAAACGATTTTGGATTATTCAAAAACATTTTAGTAATAGAATAATGGTCAGTATCTTCTAAGGCTGTCTTTTTCATTTCTTCGTTAGTTATCTCGTAAATCGTTGCATTTGTATATGCCATAAGCATTGGCGAATGTGTAGCAATAATAAATTGAGAATTAAAATGCTGTAAATGATTTTGTATAAAATAGATGAAAGCTAATTGTTTTGCAGGGGATAAGGATGCTTCAGGCTCATCGAGTAAATATATACCACGCTGATTTACCATTTGATGCATAATATGCATATAGGCTTCTCCATGAGAAAAGGAATCCAATTCTTGACCGTAGTCTCTGCGGACTTGATGTAACTGATAATTGGCACTGTCTTTCATTTGCTGAATAATATGCTCTGGAACATCATCACTTAAACCCATCTGATTATGTAGCTTAATATCAGAACGATGTATGCTATTTAGATAATCTCCAAAATCTTCAGCTCTAAAGAAAAACCCAACAGAACGTTCAATATCCCATTCTAGTTCCAGATATGGTAATAATTTTTTTGCAGCATCAAAACACTTCTTGTCATAACCTTTGCCGTCCATGTGTGGCAATTGTAATCGGCAGGCAATAGATTCTAGTAATGTAGATTTACCTGTTCCATTTTCTCCTATAATAAAGGTTACTGAATTTGAAACGTCAATATTTTTGGCATTTTTAATTGCAGGTACATCGTAAGGATATGGATGTTTCTTTTCTGTATTTAAATGTATTGATGATAAATATGGCATAAAATTATTGTGTAGAAAACTTTAATAAATCTTCAAAATCTCCGTTGTCTGCTTTTCTTAAAGACTTGATATATTCATCACGAACATCATTTTTGTGTAACAAATCTTTATGTCCCCATGAGAAAATAGGCTCTTTAAAAACTTGTTTCATAAGAATATCTCCCATAAGACGTGAATGTCTTCCATTACCATTAGGGAAGACGTGTATTGCTACGAGTTCATGTTTAAAACGAATCGCAATTTCTTTTTCAGAAAATGTTTTATGCTCAACCCAATACTTACAATTTTCTATAAGTTGGCGGAGTTTGGATGGGATTTGAAATTTATCTACTCCAATATTTTTATTAGATTTTCGTATTGTCCCTGCCCACGCCCATACATCTCCAAGCATACGTTTATGTACATCAAAAATAAATTTCTCGGTAAGAATTGTATCTACTTTAAACTTCCTACGTAACAAATAATATTCCATTGCTTTTTGAATATTGAGTTGTTCAAATTCATCTAATTCTTCACGAGTGGTTACTGTTGGAATTAATAATCCTTCTTTTTCATCTTCATCAATGGGAGTTTGTCCATTGTCATAGCTTAAATCTAATCCCATAGGTGTCGTGGCATTTCATATACTAATTGCTTCGCCTTATCATCAATAGCTTTTTTTAAACGGTCATTGGTATTTTCTTGGTCTTCTAATGCCATTGTATTAGAAGTTGTTTTTACAATTTCTAAAGCTAATTCTTTGGCTCTGTTCTCGATAGTCTTTTCAATAGAACCATCCATAGGAACAAAACCATAAACAAATTTCATATTTAAAACTCGTCCAGCTTCCTCTAAACTTTTTAGAGTAATTGCTCCTTCTTTTTCACGTTTTTCTATGCTCTTTGCACTATTGCTTGAAATCCCTAATCTATCACTAAATTGACGTAAAGACATTTTAAAGGATGTACGAATAGCATTAATCCAACCGTTCTCTGGGCAAGGTGTTTTTAATAAAGGCGTAAACACTTGGAGTTTTGCATCCAACTGTTCAATCATTAATTTTTGTTTTAAATCTTTCATAATTAGTCTTATTTAACAATATAAAAAGATATTATAATATCGTTTATCAAGTGTAAATATAATACTATAATATCATATTACTGTATTAAGGCAATACTATATTATGGTACAAATCATAAATTGAGTTAAAAACATTAGGTCAATTCACTACGGCTTGGATAAATCCAATGTTCAAATTATTACTTATATAAGAATTTCAGAGATTAAAGGAACTTTAAACGAATAAATATAATTTAGAATGGAATGTAAAACGCAATATATATGGCGGGGCATCGTTATATAAGTTCTACAGAACGCTACTTACAAGACGATTTAGAAAACCTGCACGAAATAGTAAATAACTTTCATCCGATAAATTATACATTGAATAAAAAGTACCTAATAAGGTACTTTTTATTATCTTTGTGCTATGGAAACAGTAAATTATACAGACTTTCGTTCAAATCTAAAGCATTGGTTCGATAAAGTAGTCAATGATGTAAGCGATATCATTATCAAGCGTAAGAACGGTAAAGACCTCGTTTTAATATCATTGGACGAATACAACTCATTAAAAGAAACTACCTATTTGCTAACAGGAAAAAACAGAGATATTTTATTAAACGCTATCAAGGAACTTGAAGCAGGTAAAGGTGTTCAAAAAGACTTAATAGAATAGATGAAATTAACTTGGTCTACTTCTTCTTGGGAAGATTATTTGTATTGGCAGAAAGTCGACAAGAAAATAGTAAAACGAATTAACGAACTTATTAAAAGTTGTATGCGAACACCTTTTGAAGGCATCGGAAAACCTGAAGCTTTAAAAGGAGATTTGCAAGGTTATTGGTCAAGACGAATCACATCAGAACATCGATTGGTTTACAAGTATGATAATGACCAAATCTTGATTGCAGCTTGTCGTTATCATTACGGAAAATAAATCCCACACAAGATAAAAGC
>CATITK010000058.1 GCA_949545755.1 Polaribacter sejongensis
CCTACTACAAAAAACATTAAAATTATGCCAAGATCAGTAAATTCAGTAGCCTCAAGAAAAAGAAGAAAAAAAATATTGAAGGCAGCAAAAGGTTACTTTGGACGTAGAAAAAACGTTTATACAGTAGCAAAAAATGCGGTTGAAAAAGGTATGCTTTATGCATATAGAGACCGTAAAAACAATAAGAGAAACTTTCGTTCTTTATGGATTGTGCGTATCAACGCAGCAGCTCGTTTACACGGAATGTCTTACTCTCAGTTTATGGGAAAAGTAAAAGCGAATAACATCGAATTAAACCGTAAGGTTTTAGCAGATTTAGCGGTAAACAGCCCAGACGCTTTTAAGGCAGTTGTAGAGAAAATTAAATAAATAATAATACTTGCTTGTATTTAAAAACCCAAACATTTTTTGTTTGGGTTTTTTTTATAATTTTACATTTCAAAAAAAAACAAAACAATGAAAAATTTATCCATCACACTATTTCTAACACTTACTTCCATATTCTCTTTTTCTCAGGAAACAATTGAAAACACAAATTCTTTAGAAGGCCAGTTTGATGAAGTGTATAAAAAATCATCCAATTATAAAACTTATAAAGTCATCAGTAAAGAAAGTTTTGAACGCTTAAA
The DNA here is from genome assembly GCA_949545755.1 of Polaribacter sejongensis. GTDB lineage: Bacteria > Bacteroidota > Bacteroidia > Flavobacteriales > Flavobacteriaceae > Polaribacter > Polaribacter sejongensis_A. The sequence continues at coordinate 630 of CATITK010000058.1, forward strand.
ACTAAATGTTTTAGATTCTCTTATGTCTTCAAAGAGAATAATTTCTGAAAAAGATAATTTATTAACCACATACAGAAACAAGATTAAAGAAACTAACACGCTTTTAACCAACACCAAATTAGAGTTAGAAAGCGCGCTAATCGAAGAAAAATCTATTTCTTTTTTTGGAATGAAATTAAGTAAAGTGACATACAATTTATTACTTTGGACTATTATAGTGATGTTACTTTTTGGATTTTCTTTTTTTATTGTTAAATTTCTTAGAAGCAACGTACTGACAAAAAAAGCAAAAAGTACGTCAGAAGAAGTAGAACAAGAATTTGAACTTTACAGAAAAAAAACATTGGTAAGAGAACAAAAATTACGCAGACAACTTCAAGACGAAATTAACAAACAACGTAATGGATAATAAAAATATTTAATAGTGTGAAATATATTTTTAAAACAAATATAAATTTTGTAAGTTTAGTTTTCCAAAAAATTATATTTTGAACATATTACACATAAGTGCCGAGTGCTATCCAGTTGCTAAAGTTGGTGGGTTAGCTGATGTTGTAGGGGCTTTACCAAAATACCAGCAAGCGTTAAATATAGACAGTAATGTTGTTATGCCTTTTTACAACAATAAATTCAGCAATAACAATGAATTTGAAGAGGTTTATAAGAACACATTAGTTCTTGGTGAGCAGGTACATGGTTTTAGAATTTTAAAATTAACGAACCATTCTTTAGGTTTTAATTTATTCTGTGTAGATGTTCCTAAATTACTCTTCACAGAATATGTTTATTCTTTTGATGATACTGAGCGGTTTTTAGCGTTTCAAATTGCAACTTTAGACTGGGTGTTAACACTTGAAAACAAACCTGATTTAATTCACACTCATGATCATCATACGGGATTAATTCCATTTATGATTTCTGAATCTTTAAAGTATAAATCCTTAAAAACAACTCCCACTGTTTTAACCATACATAATGCACAATACCAAGGTTGGTTTTCTCATGATAAAATTTCATTAATTCCAGCCTTTAACACTAATAAAATAGGATTATTAGATTGGGATGGTGCCATAAACCCATTAGCATCGGCGATTAAATGTGCCTGGAAGGTAACCACTGTGTCTCCTTCTTATATGGAAGAATTAAAACAAAACGCAAATGGTTTAGAAAACTTACTAAAACATGAGGCTGCAAAATGCATTGGTATTTTAAATGGAATTGATTGGAATGTTTGGAATTCTGAAACAGACAATTACCTGATTAAAAACTATTCTAAAACGACACGAGTTGAAGGAAGAAAAGCAAATAAAAAATGGTTGTGTGAAAAATTTAATCTGGACAAAAACAAACCGCTTTTTGCTTTTATTGGTCGATTGGTTGGTGAAAAAGGAGCTGATTTATTTCCAGAAATTTTCAAAAAGGCATTAGAAGAAAATGATATTTCAATACTATTATTAGGCTCTGGAAATAAAGAGACCGAAGAAGAATTAAAAAAATTACTAGAAACTAAAAATTACAATGCCTATATTGGGTATGATGAAAGATTATCTCATATCATTTATGCTGGAGCAGATTTTTTACTAATGCCCTCCAGAGTAGAGCCCTGTGGACTTAATCAAATGTATGCTTTAAGATATGGAACTGTACCTGTTGTAAATGCTATCGGTGGTTTAAAAGATACCGTTATTGATATTGAAAACAGGGGCTTTGGTATTTGTCACAATAAAGTCTCAGTAGCCGATGTAACAAATAGTATTCAAAGAGCTACCTCTTTTTACAAAAACACGAAAAAATTTCTAAACAATTCAAAAAAAATAATGACAATAGATCATTCTTGGGATAATTCTGCTCAAGAATATATAAATGTATACAAATCTTTAAAAAAATAAAATATGGACAGCAACAGTGTATTATCAATTATTTTAGGAGGAGGGCAAGGTTCTCGTTTATATCCTTTAACTGCAGATAGATCTAAGCCTGCAGTTCCAATTGCGGGTAAGTATCGGTTGGTAGATATTCCTATTTCAAACTGTATCAACTCGAACATAAAAAGAATGTATGTATTAACACAATTTAATTCTGCTTCTTTAAATAAGCATATTAAAAACACCTATCACTTTAGTTTTTTTAG